>CAISIV010000296.1 GCA_903885555.1 uncultured Hyphomicrobiales bacterium | reverse complement strand
CTTGTTCTTGAATTTGGGATGCGGATCGACCGGGATGCCGCGGCCGTTGTCGTTGACGCTGATGAAGCCGTTGGCTTCCATATCGACTTCGATCCAGCTGGCGTGGCCGGCCAGAGCTTCGTCCATCGCGTTGTCGATGACTTCGGCAAAGAGGTGATGCAGCGCCTTTTCGTCGGTGCCGCCGATATACATGCCGGGACGGCGGCGGACCGGCTCGAGACCCTCGAGGACCTCGATGTCCTTGGCGGTGTAGCCGCTTTCCGCGCTCGAACCGCGCGAGGCGGGCTTTTCGCGCGAAGGTTTGCCTCGCGCCAGCGCCTGACGGGCGGCCGCAGCGGCTTTCGGGGCATCGCCACCGAACAGATCGGGTTGTTTGGTGGTCTTTTTCTTGGTCGCGGATTTAGCCATTGCAGCCTTCAGGTCGGTACGAAACGAATCACTTGCCAGCACTATGCCACGGCGGCACGGCCGGGGAATCCTTGAGGAAGGCGGTAATACCGAGGGTTAATGGCGCGCTGAAGGCAACCAAATCGCGGCTGGGCCGTTATAGCGGGTTACGGCGCCAATTCGAGGCGTGGGGGAGTGCCGGAGTGCCTGTGAACAGCGAGCAGAAGCGGGTTGAGACGATCGATGCCGCTCGCCATACGCGCGGGCTTCAAGCTGACCTTGGAATCCACGATGCCCAGCCCGTGGCCGACGTGTCGCGGGTCTGGCGCACGACGTCGCAGGTGGCGACGATCGGCATCTTCGTCATTCTCCTCATCGCCGCGCTTGAGTTTGCCAGGCCGCTGCTGTTGCCGCTGGTCTCCGCTTTTGTTGTCACGATGATGCTGGGGCCGCTGTCGGCGCGGGCCGAGCGCGCCGGCATTCCCTCGCTGCTGACCGCCATTGTGTTGTGGCTTCTGGTCATCGCGGTATTCTACGGCGTGATCGTCTTGCTCGCTGGTCCCGCCATTGATTGGGTCGGCAAGGCGCCGGAGATTGGCAAGACCGTTCAGGACAAGCTGCGCGTGCTCGATCAGCCTTGGGCGATGTTGCAGGATCTGCGCCACGCGCTGATGCCGGGCGATCAGTCGAAACCCGGCGTCGACATCGCCGCCTTCATCGCGCCGGTGTTCTCGATCGTGACGCCCGCGATCGGCGAAGTTTTCATTTTCTTCGGCACGTTGTTCTTCATGCTGATTGGCCGCACGAAATTGCGCAAGGTGACGGTGGCGTTGTTCGAGGATCGCGACGCGCGCCTGCGCACGCTCAAGATCATGAACGACATCGAGCACAATCTGACCGGCTACCTCAGCATGGTCGCGGTCATCAATTTCGCCGTTGGCATTGCCGCCGGCGTCATTGCCTGGGGTGTCGGTTTACCGGATCCGGTCGCATGGGCGGTGCTCGCGTTCATTCTCAACTTCCTGCCTTACATCGGCGCGCTGATGATGGAAGCGGCCTTGTTTCTGGTGGGCCTGGTGACGTTTCCAACTTTGACACTCGCTTTGGCCGCGCCCTTGCTGTTCGTGGTGTTTGCCACACTCGAGGGGCACTTCATCACGCCGGCGCTTATCGGCCGCAGGCTGACGCTCAATCCGCTGACGGTGTTTCTGTCTTTGGTGTTCTGGAGCTGGCTGTGGGGACCGGTCGGCGCGTTTCTCGCGGTGCCCCTCCTGATCATGGGACTGGTTGCCGTAACCCATCTGTTTCCCGGCGAAGAGCCACCGGCCTTGCCGCAATAGGGCACATGCGCCAATTGAGCGCGCTGGCGCAGTCATACCCGGCGGGTTAGATACCGCGCATGGAATTCCAGGCTTACGTCGATGCGATCATCGTCTTTGTCCGCGACAATGCGGTCTGGGCGCCGCCGATTGTCTTTGCGCTCGCCTTCGGCGAGTCGCTCGCCTTTATCTCGCTGTTGATCCCGGCCTGGGGCGCGCTGGTCGCCATCGGGGCGCTGATCGCGGCTGGCGGCGTGAGCTTCTGGCCGGTGTGGGTTGCCGGCGCGCTTGGCGCCGCTTTGGGCGATTGGCTGTCCTACTGGATCGGGCTCAAGCTCGAATATCGCGTGCAGCACATCTGGCCGCTGTCGCGGTATCCAGCTTTGATTCCGCGCGGCGAAGTCTTCATGAAGAAGTGGGGCGTGGCTGGCATCTTTATCGGCCGCTTCTTCGGGCCGTTGCGCGCGGTGGTGCCGCTGATCGCCGGCATTTTCGAAATGCCGTTCTGGCGGTTTCAATTCGCCAACTTCAGTTCCGCATTCGTCTGGGCCGCGGTGCTGCTCACGATCGGCGATGTCATTTCCGCCACCGTAAAGTGGCTGTGGGGCTGACGCAAAAAAAATCCGCCGGGGTTTTGCCCCGGCGGATTACTGATTGAGTGCGTGGATTACTTCGAAGCCGCAGCGCCCGCCAGCGACACGACGTCGTCCTGCGAGCCGGTGCCGCCGGACACGCCGATGGCGCCGATGACCTTGCCGCCGGCCATCAACATGTTGCCGCCGCGCGACGCGATCACGTCGTCAAGCGTGGTGAGGTAGGAGAAGAACGGACCCTTGCCGAGCAGCCGTTCGAACACCACCGTTGGGCGGCGATAGCGCGCCGAGGTGCGGGCCTTGTGCTGCGAGATCGTCACCGACGCGTTCTGGCAGTTGTCCTGCTTCTCGAAATACACCAGTTCGCCGGCCGGATTGACGATCGCAACGCAGAACGCATTCCAGTTGCGCTTGGTCGCTTCGGCAATGGCCGCCGCTGCCGCCTGCTTGGCGGCCGCGATATTGATCGGCTCGCCATAAGGCGGCGGCGACGCCGCATCCGGGATCGCTTCATTCGGGTTGGCTGGATCGGGCGGCACCTGGGCGAAGGCGCCAGTGCTTGTCATAAGCGCGACGCACAGGGCGCCCGCCATCATCGTCAAACGATTCATATATTCCTCCCAAGGAATGTTTTGCCGGTATTCCCGGCTTCGTTTCATTTGTGCACCGCACGCTTGATTCAGCGGTGGCCACGGCAGTGAGCTTAGCGAACGAAAACGTGTTCGCCTATACGGGTGTGTCCGAACCGCGTGCCGGGACAGTGCCGGAATAATCCGATAAAACCGGTGTTAACACCTGAAGCGCGTCGACGCGGCCGGTAAAAACAAAACATCATCCGGGGGAAACGATGACTGATTTTACACGACGCCAGAGCTTCGCCGTTGCCGCGGGCGCCGCCGCGGCCGTTTCATTGCCGAACGTTCGTCCTGCGCACGCCGCTGCCCCGCCGGCCGGCAAGCAGGCCGCCGGCTGGTACCGCTACAAGATCGGTAGCATTGAAATGACGGTCGCCACCGACGGCGTCGCCCGCTTCAAGATGGCGGAAGACCACGTCATCAACATCAAGAAGGACGTGGTGAACGCCGCGCTCGCCGAAGTCTTCATGGAAAAGGACATGATGACGACGCCGTATAATCCCGTGGCGATCAACAGCGGCGGCAAGCTCGCGGTGATCGACACCGGTACCGGGGAGGCCAACTACAAGAATTCGAACGGCGTCGGCGGCCAGTTCATCACTAATCTCGCCGCGGCCGGTATCGACCGCGCGGCGGTGGATACTGTCATCATTTCGCATTTTCACGGTGATCATATCAACGGGCTGCTGATGGCGGACGGTTCGCTGACCTATCCCAATGCGGAGATCGTGGTGCCGGCGGTTGAACAGAAATACTGGATGGACGATGGCGAGATGAGCCGCGCCACCAATGCCCGCGTTCAGACCAACTTCAAGAACGTGCGGCGCGTGTTCAACGCCGAGGTAATGAAGCGGATGCGGGCCTATGAGTGGGGCAAGGAAGTGATCCCGGGTGTCACCGCGCAGGGCACGCCCGGCCACACCATCGGCCACACATCTTATGTCATCTCGTCGGGTCAGGATGCGGTCTACCTGCAATCCGACGTTACGCACGTGCCGTTCCTGTTTGTGCGCCATCCGGATTGGCATGCGTTCTACGACCAGGACGGCGCCATGGCGGAAGCGACGCGGCGCAAGGTCTACGACATGCTCGCGGCCGACAAGATGCGCGTGCAGGGCTTCCATTATCCGTTCCCGTCGCTCGCCCATGTCGAGAAAGTCGGCACCGGCTATCGCGAAATTCCGGTGCTGTGGAATCCGACGATCTGATTTCCGTTTTACAAAGCGAAAACAACAGGGAGAATTGCCATGATCCAACTGACACGACGCCATTTGTTCGAAGGAGCCGCCGCCGTCACCGCGGCTGCCACGATCGCGCCGCTGGCCGGACGTAGCGCCTTTGCCGCTGCGCCATCTGAACTCAAGGGCAGCGGCTTCTACAGCTACAAGATCGGCGACTACGACGTCATCGCGCTGATGGACGGCGCGCGCACGTTCCCGATGCCGGATGGCTTTGTCGTCAATGCCAGCAAGGACAAGGCGATCGCAGCCGCGGAAGCGGCCTATATGCCGGGCGGCAAGCTCACCGTTCCGTTCTGCCCGACATTGATCAACACCGGCTCGAAGCTGGTGGCGATCGACACCGGTAACGGCCTTGGTGCTTTTGCTGCCAACAAAGGCATTGTAGGCCAGGCGCGCGGCAACATGGATGCCGCCGGCATCGATCCGAAGTCGGTCGACATCGTGCTGATCTCGCACTTCCACGGCGATCACATCGGCGGCCTCAAGAATGCCGACGGCAGCCCGGCTTATCCCAATGCCGAAATCAAGGTGCCCGCGGCGGAGTGGGCGTTCTGGTCCGACGACGCCAACCAAAGCAAGGCCAACGGCTTCAACAAGAACCAGTTCGCCGGCGTAAAGAAAATGCTCGATGGCATCAAGGTCACGCCGTTCGAGCCGAACAAGGAAGTCGCGCCCGGCATCACGTCGATCGCGACGCCGGGGCACACGCCCGGCCACACCTCGTTCGTGGTCGCATCGGGTTCGAGCAAGCTGATCGTGCAGGGCGACGTCTGCAATATTCCATCGCTTTTCATGCGCAATGCCGACATGCAGGCCGTGTTCGACAACGAGCCCGAGCTGACGATCGCCACCCGCAAGAAGTTCTTCGACATGGTGTCGGCGGAAAAGGCGCTGATCACCGGCTATCACTTCCCGTTCCCCTGCATGGGGCACGTCGAGAAGGATGGCGCCAACTACCGGCTGGTGCCGGGCGTCTGATCTTGGTGCTAAATTGTTACGGAAAGGCCGCCGGGAGGCGGCCTTTTTGTTTGAGGGGCCGTTCTTGACCCGTTGCGGACTGCGGCTTATATCGCAGTTTATGACGATGCTTTGCGCAGCACCCGTTCTCCGCCGCCGCCGTGCCACCACGGCACGGGCGCGTACGTAGTCGTCCTCGTGCCGCCGGATTTGGGCGGCCTTTAAATCCCCGATCCGGACTGTCTGAAGCTCTTTACGGGCTTTGAGAATTTGTTATGGCCGCCTGCTAGGCTGGCCCGGAATCGAAAAGGTTGAACGATGGCGACCAAGGCAAAAATCGGCGTGCTCGGCGCGTCCGGCTATACCGGCTCCGAACTGGTACGGCTGCTGCTGCGGCACCCGCGCGCCGAGATCGTGCTGCTGACCGCCGAGCGCAGCGCCGGCAAGCAGATGCGGGAGGTGTTTCCGCAATTCTCGCCGTACGAACTGCCGACGCTGGTGGCGATCGAGGGGCTCGACTGGGCCAAGCTCGGTCTCGATCTGGTGTTCTGCGCGCTGCCGCATGCGACCACGCAGAAGGTGCTCAAAGAGGTGCTGACGCAGGCGCCGGCGACCAAGGTCGTCGACCTGTCGGCCGACTTCCGGCTGGCGGACCCGGCGGCTTACGCCAAATGGTACGGCCACGAGCACCACGCCTTGGAGCTTCAGAAGGAAGCCGTCTACGGCCTGTCGGAAATCCACCGGCGCGACATCAAGAAGGCGCGGCTGGTGGCCAACCCCGGCTGCTACACGACCTGCGCCCAGCTGCCGCTAATCCCGCTGATCAAGGCCAAGGCCATCGACCTCGACGAGATCGTGATCGATGCCAAGTCCGGCATGACCGGGGCGGGGCGGGCGGCGAAGGAAGCCATGCTGTTTTCGGAAGTGTCGGAAGGCTTCAACGCCTATGGCGTCGGCCATCACCGGCACATGGCCGAACTCGACCAGGAATTTTCGCTGGCCGCAGGCCGGGATGTGGTGGTGACCTTCACCCCGCATCTGGTGCCGATGAACCGGGGCATCTTCTCGACCATCTATGTACGGGGCAAGCGGGGCCGCACCCCGCAGGAACTTCATGAGATACTTTTAAAGTTCTACACGAAGGAGCCCTTCGTGCACGTTCTGCCCTATGGCGAAGTGCCGCAAAGCCGGCACGTGCGCGGCTCCAACATGACCTTCATCGGCGTCACCAAGGACCGCATCGAGGGCCGGGCGATCATCATCTCGACGCTCGACAATCTGGTGAAGGGCGCCTCGGGCCAGGCCATCCAGAACATGAACCTGGTGCTGGGCTATCCCGAAACCATGGGAATCGATCAGGTCGCGCTGTTCCCGTAACCCACCCGCTCATTCCTGCGATTGCCAATTTCCTGATTGCAACCTATAGTAGTTGCGGTCCGGGAGAAGCAATTCGGGGGGATTGTGGGCCTCAGCCGCATTCTTGCGTTGCGTCAGCCGCTGGCGCCGTTCCGGTCGCAAAAGGCGGTGGTCGCCGCATCGCTGACATTCGCCGCGGCGGCGGCCTACCTGATCTGCTTTTTTGGCGCCGCCTATAGCGGTCCGCTCTGGCTGAAAATTCTGTTTTCGCTCGCCGTCGGACCACTGATCGCGCTGCTGTTTCGCGTTGCGCACGATGCCGGACACGGCAGCCATTTCGCCAATGGACATCTTGACCGGCTGACCTGCCGGCTATCATTGCTGCCGTCTTATCATCCGCACAGCGTGTGGCTGCTGCTGCACAACGGCCGGCATCACTCCTTCACCAACCTGCGCGACAACGACTACATCTGGATCCCGTATTCGAAAGAGGACTATGACGCCTTGGGCCCGTTCGGCCGGCTCAAGCAGCGGCTCTACCGCACGACTCTCGGCACCGGGCTCTATTATCTCTGCGAGATTTCGCTGCGCATGGTCACGGTGCGGCCGGCGCTGGTGCGCAAGGTCAAGGCCGTTTACGTGCGTGACGCGCTGATCGCCGCCGGATTTTTCCTCACGCAACTTGTGCTGCTGGCGCTCGACCGGCCGGATATCGGCATGTTTGCGGCGCGCGTTCTGCTGGCGATCGTGCTGCCGTACCTGGTCTTCAATTGGCTGGTCGGCTTTGCCAGTTTCCTCAATCATACCCATCCGCGCGTGCCGTGGTTTTCGATGCGCGAGCAGTGGTCGTTCTACGAAGGCCAGGTGCACTGCACGGTGCATGTCGGCGTGCCGTCGTGGATGGTGTTCTTCCTGACCGACCTCGGCCTGCACGGCGCCCATCACATCGACCCGCGCATTCCGATCTGGAAATTGGAGCCGGCGGAAAGCCGCATCGTCGCCAACGCCGGCGAGCAGATTGTATTCGAGCCGTGGACCTTCAAGCGGCACCGCGAGATCATGCGGGCCTGCAAACTCTACGATTATGACGCGCACCGCTGGCTGGATTTTGCCGGCCGGCCGACCACGCCGGTCATTGAGATAGGCGAGGCGAGGGCGTAAATCTGAGGTGTGCCCCGCCCGGGGGCGATTCCATCGTTTGTTTGCGCATGATCTAATCCGAAAACCGGTGCCCACTTTTCGGGATCATGCGCGGAAGGCTCGCCGCGATGTTCGAGGTCAGCAACCAGCCGCCGCCGCTTGAATCCTACGATCTGCTCGCCGGCGATGCGGTGCTGCGTGAGGCGGTGAAACGCGAAGGCGCGTCGTGGGCGCAGGACGAACTTGGCGCACTCGGGCGCAAGCTTGGTGAAGCCGAAACCATCGCACTCGGCTTTGCCGCCAACCGCAATCCGCCGATCCTCAAGCCGTTCGACCGCTTCGGCCATCGCATCGACGAAGTCGAATTTCATCCGGCCTGGCATGAACTTCTAGACACCGCGGTGAGCGCCGGGCTGCATTCGAGCCCGTGGGCGAAGCCGCAAACTGGCGCCCATGTCGCGCGCGCCGCCGGCACTTACATGCTCACGCAGATCGAGAGCGGTGTGTATTGCCCGGTGGCGATGACCTACGGTTCGGTGCCGACGCTGAAACAATCGCCTGCCGTCGCCGCCGAATGGCTGCCGCGCATTTTCGGCCGCAAATACGACAATCGCTTTTTACCCGCGTCGCAAAAAGGCGCCGCCCTGATCGGCATGGGCATGACCGAAAATCAGGGCGGTTCGGACCTGCGCACCAACACCACGCGCGCCGAGCCTGCGGGTGACGGCAGCTTCCGACTGCGCGGCCACAAATGGTTCATGTCGGCGCCGATGTGCGACGGCTTTCTGATTTTGGCGCAGGCGCCGAAAGGCCTGAGTTGTTTCTTCATGCCGCGCTGGACGCCGGACGGTGAACGCAACGCCGTGCACATCAACCGGCTGAAGGACAAGCTCGGCAACAAGTCGAACGCCTCGAGCGAAGTCGAATTTAATGGCGCCTATGCGCAGATGATCGGTGAGGAAGGCCGCGGCATACCGACCATCATCGAGATGAGCAATTACACGCGGCTTGATTGCTGCATCGGTTCGTCCGGTCTGATGCGTCAGGCGGTGGCGCAGGCGGCGCACCACGCCCGTCATCGCTCGGCATTCCAGAAAAAGCTGATCGACCAGCCGTTGATGACCAACGTGCTGGCGGACATGGCGCTGGAATGCGAGGCCGCCACCGTGCTGACGATGCGGCTGGCGCGTGCCTATGACGAAGACGACGAGGCGGCGCAGGTGATCCGCCGCGTCATGACGCCCGCCGGGAAATTCTGGATCTGCAAGCGCGCGCCGTCCTTGGCGCTCGTAGCGATGGAGGTGCTCGGAGGCAACGGTTATGTCGAGGAAAGCATTCTGCCGCGTATCTCTCGCGAGATGCCGGTCAATTCGCTCTGGGTAGGCTCGGGCAACGTCATGTGCCTCGATGTGCT
>CAISIV010000295.1 GCA_903885555.1 uncultured Hyphomicrobiales bacterium | reverse complement strand
GTTTGACTCAATTAGTTCGGGTCGCGTGAGCAGAGCGAGGAACGGGTAAAAAGAGCCTACTCCGACTAGCTCGATGCCGCCACCGAGAACGCAAAGGACGATGGCAATGTAAAACCTTCCTTTGTCAGCCGCGAGAATGCGTAAGGAGGCGGAGGTCGCGCTGAAGATGGCTGAAAATGGCATTCAGTGGGGCAACAGGTACCAAAAGAATTTAAGGAGCTCGGTTACGATCGTGGTACTAATTTTTACGCTCCAGTGATGTTTCGGATAGAAGTTAAAGTAGTTTTCGTGCGGTGCGCATTCATCTTCGGTTGAATCAAAATTGCCGCCGAGATCGTGCGGCGCCCAGCATACTGCATTCGAACAGCCGGGACGAAGCTGCTATCAAGCGCTTCTTCCATGCGATCAAGACCGAATTCGTGATGTGGTGCGATTGCAATTTGCGGGAGCAGGTGCGATCGGGCCTGTTTGAATATTTGGAAGTGTTTTGCAATCGCTATCATTCGCATTCGGCAATTCAATACGAGGCTCCGTTCGCGTATGAAGCAATGAAAAACACATCATTACGGTATTCATGATTCATGGCTAAGTTCGAAGCCATTACCCCATCTACTCAGGCTCTCCTATTCAAGGGGAGGGGAAGCTATTTTTGCGATGGTTTCTAAGTATTATAACTACAGCAAGTGCCGAATAATTGGCGCCTTATGTGAATGTAACTACTAGGCATGACAAGGAATGCCGCGAAAGTTTACCTCTGGCTTTCCTCGTCGGTAACGGTCGTCCCCCTCGGCAAAGCCGGCTTTGTCCCTTGTGAAACCGTCAAGAAAAGTTCGATTCAGCGACGCCTTTAGGCCGGCATCGCCCGTAGTTGCCCAAATTTTTGAAAATATTCGTGCGTTAAGCACGTCGCCGCCATGAAAGTCGTCAAGGAACTCGCACGCCTTATTGATGGTGTCGGGCTGCAGCGCGGACGCGTCGGTAAAGTCGTGAAACTCGATTCCCGCGCGTTCGAAGCGGGCGGCCATCGACTTGAAGCGGTCGGGGCGGCTGACACCGGCGAGATAATCGCGGACCGGTTTGTCGAGCGGCGGCAGCACCACGATCGGCGTGATCGATTTCGACCGCAGCGCGCCGACAATCGCGATCAGCCGCTGCTGCAGGGCTTCGTCGCCGTCGTGTTCGGCCAGGAACGAGAATTTCTCCCGTGCCGCGGCCGCGGTGTCGACCGTGCGCAACTGCTGGCCGATATCCTGCTCGTTGCCCGCACTGCGCCGGCTGACCATGCCCGAGTAGTACCAGGAGACGTCCGCCGCGAAGCCGTCGTCTTTCATCATGGCATACAGGCCGAGGCGGTCGCTGTTGCCGGCGAGCGCCGCCGACATCACGCGCGAATAGTCGCGGGAGACGATGCCGAACGTCTTCATGATCGTCAGCGCGTCCGGAAAAGCCGGATACGGCGTTCGGGCATAAGTGGTGTCGGGGCCGATCAGCCGCGCGTTCATCCACCAGATGTCGACAAATACCAGCACGTATTGCGGCAGCCTGCGCTGGCGCAGGATTTCGCCGGTCACCGCCTCGAGCTTCGCCAGCGAGGAAACAGTACCGCCCCAATTGAACATCGGTTTGTCGAAAAACGCGGCCCTCACTTCCATCGCCCGCGAGCTGCCGGCGACGACGACCGCCGGTTGTATCCGCGCATGCATCAGGCTCTTGTAATCGAACATGTCGTTGCTCAGTCCGCTGGCGAACAGGATGCGGTCCTTTTGCGCGAGCTGGCGCTCGATCACGCCGTCGATGTCGATTTCCCCGATGCGGGC
>CAISIV010000294.1 GCA_903885555.1 uncultured Hyphomicrobiales bacterium | reverse complement strand
GACCTTGTCCATATCCGCACCGGAACCGTCCGGCACCGGATACTCGGGTGGCGGCTCCATGTGATGACTCGGGAGATAAGACAAGAATTGCTTGACTGCGTCGATCGCTTGCTCGTCGGTATCGGTCACCTGATCAGCGATGCCGCTCACTTCGGCGTGCACTCGCCAGCCCCCCAACTCTTCGGCATCTACCTCTTTACCGATCGCCATCGAGATCAGACGTGGACTCGAGACTGCGACGATTGCGCCTTTGCGGAACACGCAGAAATCCGACATCGAGGCATACCAAGCAGACGATCCGAGGCAGTAGCCCAATACCGCGGCCGCCCAAGGCGATTCGCGCAGGCGCTGATACTCGACCGGGTCATCCTTCGATCCAATCGCATCGGCGCCCATCACATCAGGCATGCGCGCACCGGTCGACTCGCCAAGGAATACGACCGGGATGCCACGCTTCTTCGCGACTCCTTTGATGTGTTTCAATTTTTTGATATTGGTGTTCGCGCTGGACGAGCCTTTCACCGTGAAATCGTTCGAGATAGCGGCAGTTTCGCGCCCGTTGATGCGGCCGAAGCCCGCGACCTTGGCATCGGCGGGAGTGCTCTGCTTGTCTTCGACACGCGCCGATACAGCAAAAAGACCGGATTCGATGAAAGATCCTGGATCGAAGAGGCGATCGATGCGTTCTCGCGCGTTGAGCACGCCCTGCGCCTTTCGCTGCGCAAGCTTTTCCGGGCCGCCCATTGCGAGCGCGCGCTGCTTGCGCTCTTCAAGTTCCTTCAAAAGTTCTTCGAATGCCATGCGTAACCCTCCACTGTGTTTGCGGTCAATCGGCTCGCGCGCCGGTCTGGCGAATCACTTGACCCCACTTGTTGAACTCGATCTTTATGAATCGCGCGAACTCTGCAGGAGTGCTTCCTACCGGTTGTGCGCCAAGCTCTGCGAATCGTGCCTGCGTTTCGGGCTCTGCGATGTATTTAAGTAATGTGGCGTGCAACAGTGCAATAATTTCCCTCGGCAGTTGCGCAGGCGCGGAAAGGCCCTGCCACGACGTTGCTTCGTAGCCAGGCACACCAGTTTCTGAGATCGTAGGTACATCAGGCAATGCAGGCGAACGACTCGTGCTCGCAACACCCAGTGGGCGCAGCTTACCTGACTTGATGAATGGCAGCAGAGGCGGTAGTCCCGAGAACTGCATGTGCGTCTGGCCAGCAAGAAGGTCTGTCAGCGCCGGGCCTGATCCTTTGTAAGGAATGTGTACGATGTCCACCGCCGCCAGGCTAGCGAAGAGTGCCCCCGCAAGATGCGGCGTTCCGCCCACTCCCGAAGACGCAAAGTTGTATGTACCGGGATTGGACTTTGCCAGCAAGATTAGTTCCTTTACCGAGCGTGCCGGAAGTCCGGGATTTACGGCAAGCAGGATGGGCACCGAAGCGATGAGAATGATTGGCGTGTAATCATCGATCGGACGGTAACCTACTTTTGTATAAAGACTCGGATTGATAACGAGCGGCGGCACCGCCATTAGCAGCGTATACCCGTCGGCGTCGGAACGAGCGACTACTTCATTGCCGATGTTACCGCCAGCGCCAGGACGATTGTCGATGATCACTGGTTGTCCGAGGTGATCGGATAGCGGTTGGGCAATCAGGCG
>CAISIV010000293.1 GCA_903885555.1 uncultured Hyphomicrobiales bacterium | reverse complement strand
CGAGATGGAGGTGGTGCGCGACAAAAAAGATAACTGCATCATCATTTGCTCGATCGAGAACATCGACCCAATGGGCGTGCACACCGGCGACTCCATTACCGTCGCGCCGGCGCTGACGCTCACCGACAAAGAATACCAGATGATGCGCGACGCCTCGCTGGCGGTGCTGCGCGAGATCGGCGTCGAGACCGGCGGTTCGAACGTGCAGTTCGCCATCAATCCGGTCGATGGACGTCTCATCGTTATCGAAATGAATCCGCGAGTCTCCCGTTCATCTGCACTCGCTTCGAAAGCCACCGGCTTTCCAATCGCCAAGGTCGCGGCCAAGCTCGCGGTCGGCTACACGCTCGACGAAATCGCCAACGACATCACCGGCGGCGCAACGCCGGCCTCGTTCGAGCCGACGATCGATTACGTCGTCACCAAGATTCCGCGGTTCGCTTTCGAGAAATTCCCCGGCGCATCGAACGTGCTGACCACCTCGATGAAGTCGGTCGGCGAGGCCATGGCGATCGGCCGCACCTTCCAGGAAAGCCTGCAGAAGGCGCTGCGCTCGCTCGAGACCGGCCTCACCGGCCTGGACGAAATCGCCATCGAAGGCTTCGATCCGTCCAAGGACATCGAAGACGCCGACAACAAGAGCGCGATCCGCGCCGCGCTCGGCACGCCGACTCCGGACCGGCTGCTCAAGGTCGCGCAGGCCATGCGGCTCGGCGCCAGCGACGAACTCGTCTACAATGCTTGCAAGATCGACCGCTGGTTCCTCTCGGAAATCCGCGCGTTGATCGAGATGGAAGGCGAGATCAAGGCCAAGGGCCTGCCGCCGACCGCCGGCGCGTTCCGCAGGCTCAAGGCCATGGGTTTTTCCGACACCCGCCTCGGCAAGCTGACCGGCACCGCGCCGGCCACGGTCATGGAAAAGCGCCGCGCGCTCGGCGTGCGGCCGGTGTTCAAGCGTATCGACACCTGCGCCGCCGAATTCGCCTCGCCCACGGCGTACATGTATTCAACCTACGAAACGCCGTTCGCCGGACAGGTTTCCGACGAAGCGCGGCCGACCGACAAGAAGAAGGTCATCATTCTCGGCGGCGGCCCCAACCGCATCGGCCAGGGCATCGAGTTAGACTATTGCTGCTGCCAGGCCTGCTTCGCGCTCATGGAAGCCGGCTCCGAAACCATCATGATCAACTGCAATCCGGAAACGGTGTCGACCGATTACGACACCTCGGACCGGCTCTATTTCGAGCCGCTGACGCCGGAAGACGTGCTGGAGATCATCGAGACCGAACGCGCGAACGGTACGCTGCATGGCGTCATCGTTCAGTTCGGCGGCCAGACGCCGCTGAAGCTTGCCGAACATCTGGCACGCGCCAATGTGCCGATCCTCGGCACCTCGCCGGACATGATCGACCTCGCGGAAGACCGCGACCGCTTCAAGAAGTTGCTCGACGAATTGAAAGTGCGGCAGCCGCAGAACGGCATCGCCACCTCGCCGGGCGCCGCGCGCGCCATCGCCGATGAGATCGGCTACCCGGTGGTGATCCGGCCGTCTTACGTGCTCGGCGGCCGCGGCATGGAAATCGTGCGCGATAGCGCGCAACTCGACCGTTATGTCGCGCGGCTCGCCGCTACGCTCGACAAGCCGTCGGAGCTGGTGGTCTCGGCCAAGAGCCCGTTGCTGATCGACCGCTATCTGTCCGATGCCACCGAAGTCGACGTCGATTGCCTGTGCGACGGCACCGACACCTACATCGCCGGCATCATGGAGCACATCGAGGAAGCCGGTATTCACTCCGGCGATTCCGCCTGCGCGCTGCCGCCGCATTCGCTCGACGCCAAGATGCTGGCGGAGCTCGAACGCCAAACCAAAGCGCTGGCGCTGGCGCTGCATGTCGGCGGACTGATGAACGTGCAGTACGCCATCAAGGACAACGATATCTACGTGCTCGAGGTCAATCCACGCGCCTCGCGCACAGTACCCTTTGTCGCCAAGGTGATCGGCCTCCCGGTCGCCAAGATCGCCTCACGCATCATGGCTGGCGAGAGCTTGAAGAGCTTCAATCTCAAGCCGCCGACCTATCAGCACAAGGCGGTCAAGGAAGCGGTGTTCCCGTTCGCGCGCTTCCCCGGCGTCGACACGGTGCTCGGCCCGGAAATGAAGTCGACCGGCGAAGTGATGGGCATCGACATGTCGTTCGAGATCGCCTTCGCCAAAAGCCAGATCGGCGGCGGCACCAACCTGCCGCGGGGCGGCACGGTATTCGTCTCGGTGCGGGACGACGACAAGGCGCGCATCCTGCCCTCGATCAAGATGCTGGCAGCGCTCGGCTTCAAGACCATCGCCACCTCGGGAACCCAACGCTATCTGGCCGAACAGGGCGTCGAAGCCACTAAAATCAACAAGGTGCTGGAAGGCCGGCCCCATATCGTCGACGCCATCAAAAATGGCGGGGTTCAGCTGGTTTTCAATACCACCGATGGGGCGGCAGCCCTGGCCGACAGCCGGTCCCTGCGTAATGCCGCCCTCTTGCATAAAGTGCCGTACTACACCACTCTTTCAGGTGCCGTTGCCGCGGCGCAAGGCATAAAAGCCTACCTTGGGGGCGACCTCAAGGTTCGTGCGCTGCAAAGTTACTTTAACGGTCGCACCTGACGGGTTTTTTCCCGGACGGAACGAACCTAAAGCGGCGGCGCGAGTTAGGCCGGGCAAGTCCACGGTTGCGGCAGGAGCACTTCGCTCGCCGCGATCGAGGTGTTTTGACCGGCCTTGCGACTTACATGACTCCGGTGCGCGGAAACGCTGCCGGAGTCGAATTACGAATGGATGGAAGGGCTTGGCGGCGTAAGAACGCGTTGAAGTGTTCCGGCGCCTGCCAGGAGGAGAAACGAAATGGTCGATAAAATTCCGATGACGGCGGCGGGCTATACCGCGCTGGAACAAGAGCTGCAGCACTGCCAAGGGGTGGAGCGTCCGCGCATCATTCAGCAGATCACCGAGGCTCGCTCGCATGGCGACCTGTCGGAGAACGCCGAATATCACGCCGCCAAGGAGCAGCAGTCGCTCAACGAAGGCCGCATCGACGAGCTTCAGGACAAGCTCGCGCGCGCCGACGTCATCGACGTCTCCAAGCTGTCGGGCGACACCATCACCTTTGGCGCCACCGTGACGCTGGTTGACGAGGACACTGAAGAGAAAAAGGTGTGGCAGATCGTCGGCGAGCCGGAAGCCAATGCCAAAGCGGGGCGGATTTCCATCACGTCGCCGCTGGCGCGCGCACTTATCGGCAAAGCCAAGGGTGCGACGATTGAGGTCAATGCGCCCGGCGGCGCAAAGGGCTATGAGATCAAGAAGGTCGAGTGGCGGTAGGCGCTTCTTCGTCCGGGAACGAGGAAGTGTGCCGTGTTATTTCCGTCGGATCTTGCCTCGTTCCTCGATCTCATTCGCCAGCACGGCGACGCTGCCTATAGCTTCATGTTTGCCTATTCGGCGTCGCACAGCCTGCTGTTCGGGCTGTTTGCAGGCTATGCCGCCCATTCCGGCGTACTGGCCGTCGGCACGCTGATCGCGGTGTGCTGGATCGGCAGCTTCGCCGGCGACACCGTGCGCTTCTGGATCGGCCGGCATTACGGCGCGCGACTGCTGAAAAGATTTCCGACGCTGGAGCGGGGCGTGAAGACCGCGGCGCGCCTCGCCGACAAGCATTACTACTGGATGATCATGATCCACCGCTTTCCGCACGGCATTCGCGGCATGGCGGGCTTTGCCTACGGCATGTCGCGGCTGCCGTGGTCGACGTTTCTGGCACTGAATTTTGTCGCCGCCGGCATCTGGGCCGTCGCGGTGGTGATGGCGGGCTACGCCTTCGGCCAGGTGTCGGAAAAACTGATGAACGACGCCTCCTCGACGCTCGGCATCGTGATGCTGGTGGGCTTCCTTGGCCTGTCGTGGTACTTGAGCAAAAAGCTCGAGCAGATAGCCGAGAAAAGCTGACGCTGCCTCAGACGAGGTGATCCCAGTTCATCGCGTGCAGGCCGACGAAAATCGCGCCGCCGACCGCGAAGATCAGCAACGGGTGCAGCTTCGGCCGCCACGTCATCAGGCCGGCTGATCCGAAAGCAACCAGCCACGAAAGAACGCCGCCGCCGCTCACCCGGAAAAGCGCAATGATGCCGGCGAGCACGAGTCCGATGCCAACGGGCGCAAGGCCTTGTTCGAGCGCGGTATGCCAGCGCTTGCCGCGATGGCGGCGCCACACATAAGCGACGCCGTAACACAGCAGCGACGAAGGCACATAGAACGCCAGCGTCGCGACGATCGCGCCGGACCAGCCCGCGACCTGCCAGCCGATCAATGTTGCGAGCAGCGAACCAGGCCCGGGCGCCGCGCGCGAGATGGCGAACATGTCGACGAACTCACGCGCCGTCACCCAGTGATGGACATCGACGGCCTGGTGCTGAAAGCCGGCAAAGACCGAAGGCGCGCCGCCGATGGAGACGAGCGAGAACGGCACGAAGACGGCGATCAGCGCCAGCAGAACATTGTCATCCTTCACGGGGGGCGCCCCTGTACCAGGCCGCCAGGACCGACAACGGCGCGACGATCGCGACGACCAGCAACAGCGAATAATGCAGAAAGCCGACCGCAACGAAGGTCACGAACAGCGCAATCAGCGCCTCGAGTCGAGGGACGGCACGCTGAACGCCCCTGCCCGCGACGATCAGGATCATTCCGATCGCGGCGGCGGCGATGCCGTCCATCGCGGCTTCGGCGAAGGACAGTTCGCGCAGGGTGCTGTAGATGCTCGCGATGCCGATGACGGCGAAGAACGGTGCGCAGATGAGTCCGAGGAATGTGGCGCACGCGCCGGGCGCGCCCCGCAATTTCTGTCCAACATAGACTGAGAGATTGATGATGTTGGCGCCGGGCAAAACCTGGCTCACCGCCAACCCGGACATGAACTCGTCCTCGTCCAGCCATTTCCGCCGGATGACGATTTCGCGATAGACCCAACCGCTCAAGCCGCCGCCGAAGCTGAACAGCCCGATGCGGAAAAAGATTCCGAAGATGACGACAATAGAGGGGGGCTTCGAAGTATCGGCCACGAGCGGCTTCAGTCTTCTTCCATCGGCACCATCGCCGCGTCCTTGGACTGCCGCAGCGTCAGCGACGTTTTGACGTTGCGCACGTTGGGCGCCGAGGTCAGCTTCTCGACGAAGGCCTGGAAGGTCTTCAAATCGGGCGCGACGCACTTCAACACGAAGTCGATCTCGCCCGAGAGCATCCAGCATTCGCGGACCAGAGGCTGCGCGCGCACGAAATCCTCGAAGGCCATCAGGTCGGCTTCGGCCTGGCTCGCCAGATGCACCATGGCGAAGACCGAGACCTCGTAGCCAAGCTTCTTCTCGTCGAGCAGCGCGCGGTAGCCCTTGATGAAGCCCGCCTCCTCCAGCGCCCGTACCCGGCGCAGGCACGGCGGCGCCGAAATGCCGACCCGGCTCGCCAGTTCCACATTGGTCATGCGGCCATCGTCCTGAAGCTCCTTCAGGATTTTACGGTCAATGGCATCGAGACGGGCGGACACAGGGCAGCTCCTTTTGCGGCGAACGGACCCATCCATACCGCGAAATATTGTTTCGCGAAAGAATATTGCGCGGGTGGTAACAGGGTGGCCCTGCGTAAACCAAAGGTGTGGGTCGGCCGGGTTGCGTATCTTGCATAGCTCGTCCGGAAGCCATAGATCGGGACTCGGCAAAAGAGCCGGGCATTTCCCCGGCCGCCTGGGCCTTCTGGCCCGACGACGCCCGCCAGGGGGGGCGATACGATGTCAAAGACGATCCACGCCAAAGTCGTAATTATCGGCTCGGGGCCCGCAGGCTACACCGCCGCGATTTACGCCGCGCGCGCCATGCTGGAACCTATTCTACTTCAGGGTCTGCAGCCTGGCGGCCAGCTCACCATCACCACCGACGTTGAGAACTACCCAGGTTTCGCCGACGTCATCCAAGGCCCGTGGCTCATGGAGCAGATGGTCAAGCAGGCCGAGCACGTCGGCACCAAGATCGTCACTGACTACGTTTCCAAGGTCGAATTGTCGCAGCGGCCATTCAAGCTGATCTGCGACTCCGGCGACGTCTACCTCGCCGACGCACTGATCGTAGCCACCGGCGCGCAGGCGCGCTGGCTCGATCTGCCGTCCGAACAGAAATTCAAAGGCTACGGCGTGTCGGCTTGCGCCACCTGCGACGGCTTTTTCTACCGCAACAAGGAAGTCATCGTGGTCGGTGGCGGCAACACCGCGGTCGAGGAGGCTTTGTTCCTGACCAACTTCGCCTCCAGGGTCACCGTCGTGCACCGCCGCGATACGTTCCGCGCCGAAAAGATTTTGCAGGACCGCCTGTTCAAGCACCCCAAGATCGAGGTGATCTGGGACACCGCGCTCGACGACGTCATGGGCAGCGAAAATCCGATGAAAGTCCGAAGCGTCCGGCTCAAGAACGTCAAGACCGGCGCTGTCACCGAACGCGACACCGACGGCGTGTTCATCGCCATCGGCCATTCGCCTTCTTCCGAACTTTTCGCCGGCCAACTCGACATGAAGGGCTCCGGCTACATCGTGACCGCGGGCCATTCCACCGCGACCTCTATACCCGGCGTATTCGCGGCCGGCGACGTCACTGACGACATCTACCGCCAGGCGGTTACCGCCGCGGGGCAAGGCTGCATGGCAGCGCTTGAAACGGAGAAATTCCTGGCTGCGCACGAACACCAACGCGCGGCGGCGGAATAAGCCATGGCCAACAACAATAAGTCGATGGACTGGGACAAGCTGAAGGTGTTCCACGCAGCGGCCGAGGCCGGCTCCTTCACCCACGCCGGCGAGCGGCTCGGCCTGTCGCAGTCGGCAGTGTCGCGCCAGGTCTCGGCGCTGGAGTCCGAGCTGTCGGTGTCGCTGTTTCATCGTCACGCGCGCGGCCTGATCCTCACCGAACAGGGCGAGATGCTGTACCGCACGGCGCATGAAGTATTGATGAAGCTGGAAGCGGCGCGCACCAAGCTCACCGACAGCCGCGAGCGGCCGAACGGCGAGTTGAAGGTGTCGACCACGCCGGGCATCGGCGTGCATTGGCTCACGCCCCGGCTCGGCGAGTTCCTCGATCTTTATCCCGACATCCACATCACGCTGATCACGACCGACGAAGAACTCGATCTGGCGATGCGCGAGGCCGACGTCGCCATCCGTCTGCGCCAGCCGACGCAGCCCGACCTGATCCAGCGCAAGCTGTTCTCGGTGCATTTCCACGCTTACGCCTCGCCGGATTATCTCAAGCGCTTCGGCACGCCGCGCAATCACGAAGACCTCGACAAGCATCGCATCATTTTGCTTGGCGGCGCCGTGCCCGCGCATTTCGCCAACCGGCGCTGGCTGGTCGAGATCGGCCGCGATTCCAAGGACGCGCGCACGCCGACGCTCTCGATCAACAACGTGCTGGGGCTTCTGCGCGCCTGTCAGCGCGGCCTCGGCATCGCGATGCTGCCGGACTATCTGGTCGAGGAGAACGGCGGCCTGGTGCAGCTGTTCGGCGAGGCCGACACGCTCGCGCTCGATGCCTATTTCGTCTACCCGGAAGAGCTCAAAGCCGTGGCGCGCATTCAGGTGTTCCGTGACTTCCTGGTTGCCAACGCGCAGCGCTGGCACTTCTAGGTTTTAGATTTCACAGCGCAAAAAAGCCCATCCCATACTGGCAATTGCGATTTGGCATGGCTGACATGCGGCCATCGGCGTTGTCCGCCTGGCTTTCGCCAAGCATAGTCAGGGCTCGCTGCTGCACCGGATTGATATCCTCCCAGAGTCGCTGGTGCACAGCATGTTCCCCTCTGGAAGATGTTGCCGGCCCCCACGCCGGCACGCTTTGCAACCGGGCCCCCTTGTGGGGCCCGGTTTTTTTCGTCATCGAATGTGAGCGCTAGTTTGCGAACGGCTTTTCTTTGTCGAGACGCGCCTTGGCTTCTTTCGCGATGCTGAGATCGAACAACTGATCTTCCGGCACCTTCTTCTCGACATAGGTGAAATAGCCTGACCAGTAGTCCTGCTGCGCCATCACCGACTTCACGTTGGGGATGCCGTCTTCGTTGGTGTAAGACCAGTTCGGTGCGATCGCCTTGACCAGTTCCGGCTTCTGCAACGCGGTCTTGCGGGCGAGAATATCGACGATATCGGCATGCGCGTCGGGAGCGGCCGCGGCGGCGTTGAATTCCTTCACGCCCTGCAGATAGGCCATGGCGAAACGCACCAGCACGTCGCGCTTGGTCAGCACGAACTCCTTGCGCGCGGCATAGAGGCCGACCGCACCATCCGGATCGATCTCGTCATCGACCGCGACGATCGGACCCCATTTATTGTTCTGGGCGAAGAAACCGAATTGATAGGCAAGATCGGTGGCGTCGACCTGCTTCTGGCCGAGCATCTTCATAAGGTCGGGCTGCGGCAGGTTGGTGACCCACGTCACATCCTTGCGCGGATCGAGCCCGGCCTTCTGCAAAGCCTTGGCGAACAGATACTGATTGATGCTGCCGGTCGCGGACAGGCCGATGCGCTTGCCCTTGAGCTGGGCGAAATCGGCGATCGACTTGACGCCCGCCTCGTTGAGTTCCGTCGTCACGTTGATGACGGTGTAACCGCGGCCCTTCTTGTTGTTGCCGCGATCCAGCACGAACACCAAGGGCGCGCCCTTGGCGATGGAATTAAACAGACCGGCATTGGCCGTCATGAAGGAAATGTCGAGTTCGCCGGAGATCAGCGACGGCACGGCCAGCGCGCCATCGATAAAGCTCTTGGGCTGTACGTCAATGCCGAGCTTTTTGAAGTAGCCCTTTTCCTGCGCGACGTAGAAGCCGCCGCCGGTGATGAACGGTCCCTCGCCGACGCGGACGACATCGTCAGCGGCGGCGGCGGTCAGCGACGATGCCACCATCAGCAGCGCGGCGAGTGAACAAGACAGCTTCATGTGAACCTCCGATACATGTGAACGCGAAATTTGAGCTTCAGTGTTCCTTCTCGACCCATGGTGCCACCATTCGATCGAGCCATTTCTGGACGTTGGTGATGACGGCGCCGAACACGGCGAGCGCAATGAGGCCGGCGAAAACTTTCTCGGTTTCCATCACCTGCCCGGCGTGGATGAGCAGGAAGCCCATGCCGCTGTCGCTCGAGCCGCCGATCATCTCGGCCGCCACGACCATGATGATGGTGACGCCCATGCCGAGCTGCAGGCCCGAGGTGATGCCGGGCAGCGCCGCCGGAATAACGACCTTCAACTGAATTTGCCGTGCGCTGGCGCCGAGATCTTTCGCCGCCTTGATCAGACCGCCGTCGACTTGGCGGATGGCTGAGAACGTACTGATCGCGACGGGGAAGAACGCCGTTACGGCACTGATGACGATCTTGTAGGTCTCGCCGGTGCCGAGCCAGATGATCAACAGCGGGATCAGCGAGATTTTCGGCAGCGGATAGAGCGCCGCTATCCACGGATCGACGATACGCGCCGCCAGCGGCGACATGCCCATCAGGATGCCGACCACAATGCCGGTGATGCCGGCCACCAGAAAGCCCGCCATGATGCGAAGAAACGTGACCGACAGATGATACGGCAGCGAACCGTCCGCGATCATCACCCAGAGATATTTCAGGATCGAGCTTGGTGCCGGCAGGAAAATCGGCTGGATGCCCTTGTAGCGAACAGCGAACTCCCACAGCGCCAGAACCGCGGCGATCACCAGGGTCGGCGCGGCCAGGTAGAGCAAGGTTTTGCTTTTGCTGCGGGATGCCATGGCGTCAGCCCACCGCCGCGTCTTGCTGCTTCATCGCATTGAGGACTTCCTCGCGAATGAGGTGCAGCGCGCGATTGTAGAGCCGGCCGAATTCGGGCGTGTTGACCATGTCCTGCGAGCGCGGCCGCGGCAGGTCGACCTTGATGACTTCCTTGATGCGGCCCGGCCGCGCCGTCATCACCACCACTTCGTCGCCAAGCAAAATCGCCTCGTCGATGGCGTGGGTGACGAACAGAATGGTGCGTTTCGAGCGCTCGTAAATGCGGACCAATTCTTCCTGCATCACGATCTTGGTCTGGGCGTCGAGCGCGGCGAAGGGCTCGTCCATCAGCATGACCGGCCGTTCCATGATCAGCGCCCGCGCCAGCGCGACCCGCTGGCGCATGCCGCCGGACAATTGCGGCGGCCGGTGCTGCTCGAAGCCGCGCAGGCCCACCGAGGCGATCAGGGCCTTGGCGCGCTCGTTACGTTCGGCTTTGTCGACGCCCTGCATTTCCAGGCCGAAGGCGACGTTGTCGATCACCGAGCGCCAGGGGAACAGATTGAGATGCTGCCAGACCATTACCGAATGGCTGCCGAGTGCAATCCTTGATTTCTGGTGCGCGTCGGACCCGACCGTGACGGTGCCACTGGTGAACGGCTCGATGCCGCCAATGATCTGCGCCAGCGTACTCTTGCCGCAACCGCTGGGGCCCAGGATGCAGGTGAATTTCTGCGACGGGAAACGATGGGAAACGCGATCGAGCGCCAGTACTTGTTTCGGCGCTTCGCCGAAGACCTGAACCAGGTTTTCGACGACGATGTCCATCAGACGATCTCACATCCGCGCCGCCGCGTGACCGGCGGCATGCCGGTTAGCAGACACGGGCGCTGTGAAAAGCGTTCGATCATGATTTGACCGCGATGCCCTGCACTTCGATCAAGATCGACGGCTGCGCGAAACCGGCGACCGTCACCGCGGCGCTGGCCGGAAAATCCTTGCCGAAGATTTCGGCGCGCAGCTCGGTCATCGGCGTGGTGTAGCGCGAGTCGATCAGAAACACCGTCATGGTGACGAGATCGGCGAGTGTGGCGCCGGCTTCGGCCAGGGTCTTCTCGATATTGCGGAAAGTCTGGCGGCACTGCGCCTCGAAATCGCCGGCCAGCGATTTCCCGTCATCGGAGGTTTGGCCGGTGTGGCCGGCGACATAGATCATCTGGCCGGGCCCTGTGGTGATGACGGCAGGAGAAAAAGCGCGCTGCTGTTGCCAAGTGCCGCGGACATAGGTTTTCTGCACCGTAACCTCCGTTTCGGTTCTTGCGCGCCCGAAAACTTTTCCCGCTCGCGCGCGGCCGATCCATCTGCTAGAAAAAATCATGACATCAAGTATCTTAATGTCAAGACAATCCAAACGGCAGCGCCCGGCGCGAAAACAGGCAGGCTTGGCGCCCGTTGCGGCGGCGGCGCCGGCAACCGCCGACTCCATTGACGGCCTGCTCGCCGAATGGCGGCGCGAGCGGCCCGATCTCGATCCCTCGCCGTTCGGCATCTACGGCCGGATCTGGCGGCTATCGACCACGCTGCTGGGCGACGCCGAACAATGGCTCAAGCCGATCGGGCTGACCTTCGAGTCGTTCAGTCTGATCGTCACGTTGCGGCGGTCCGGCCCGCCTTACGAACTCAATCCGACCGCGCTGTATCGCGAGTCGCTGCTGAGCTCCGGTGCCATCACCAACCGCATCGACCGCGTCGAGCGCGAAGGGCTGGTCAAGCGCCTGCCCGATCCGAACGACCGGCGCGGCACCATCGTGCGTCTCACCGCCAAGGGACGCAGCCTCGCCGACCGCTCGATCAAGCTGCATTTCGAAGCGCTGACCGAGACGTTGTCGGCGCTCAACCGCGCCGAACGCGATCAGCTTGCGGCTTTGCTGTCCAAGCTCTTGCTGTCGGCCGAACAACGGCGCGCGGCCAAACCGCGCAGGCGTTAGCGAAACCGCGCGATGTAATGCGCGAGATCGGCAAGTTGCGCCGGTGTGAGGCCTTGGGTGGCCTCCGCCATGACGCCGTCGTAGCCGTGCCGGGTGTTGGTTTTGTATTCAACCAAGGTGCGCGCGAGATAATCCTCGCGCTGGCCGGCGATGCGCGGAATGTTTTCGCGGCCGGCGAGATCGAGACCATGACAACTATTGCAGCGATGCGCGGTGATGAGCGCTCTGCCGCTGGCCATGCGTGCCGGATCGCCTGCGTCGGTCGAGACCGGCGGCGCCGGCAGCTTGGCAAGAAAATCGGAGAAGTTACGCAAATCGTCGTCGGTGAACGCCTTGGTCATCTCGTTCATGATCTCGACGGTGCGCTGCTTTTCCCGGAACAGATAAAGCTGGATCAGTAGATAGGGCGCCGGCTGGCCGCCGAGCGAGGGAATGTCGGCCGTTTCCGAAACGCCCTTTTCGCCGTGACAGGCAAGACAGGGCGCGGCGCGCTCGGCCACAGTTTCGGCGGCGAGCGGCTGGGCGATAGCCGCAATCAATGCAGCCAGACATACAATGCGAAACTTCATGAAAGTCCGTTCAAATAATTACGGCCGGGAGCGCAAGCTCCCGGCCGCATGACTGATGCGTTAGCGGCTGGCGGTGCGCGCCTTGCCGTAGCTGATGCGATAGACCGCGCCGTTCCAGTCGTCGGACAGCAGCATCGATCCATCCGCCATGAACTCCATGTCCACCGGGCGGCCGATATATTTGTTGTCGACCAGGAAGCCGGAGATGAACACTTCCGACGATTTCACCGAGCCGTCCTTGTTGAGGAAGTACACGATGATGTCGCCGCCGAACTTCTTGGTCCGGTTCCAGGAGCCGTGCCGGGCGAGGAAGATGGCGTTCTTGTATTTCGCCGGGAACTGGCTGCCGGTGTAGAAGCGCATGCCGAGGCCGGCCGAGTGCGGGCCGGTCAGAGCGATCGGCTTGGTGAACTCGCTGCAGCTGCGGCCCCAGCCGAATTCCGGATCGACGAAGTTGCCCTGGTAGCAATAGGGCGCACCGAAGTGCTCGCCGGTCTTGGTGATACGGTTGAGTTCGTCTTCCGGCACGTCTTCCGACGCCCAGTCGCGGCCGTTGTCGGAGAAGTAGAGCTGCTTGTTGACCGGATTCCAGTCGAAGCCGACCGTATTGCGTACGCCGACGGCGACGTTCTCGCGGTTCTTGCCGTCGAGATCGATGCGGCGGATCTGGCCGTGATCCTTGTCATGCAGCACGTTGTTGCCGGGCTGACCGACCGGAACGTAGAGCTTTTCGTCCGGCCCGATGGCGATGAACTTCCAGCCGTGGGCTTCGTCCTTCGGTAGATCGGAATAGATCACCGTCGGCTTGTTGACCTTGTCGAGGTTGGCATCGACGTTTTCGATCTTGGAGATCTGCGACAGCTCGGCGATGTAGAGCGTGCCTTTGTGGAACGCCAGACCGTTGGGGCGGTAGAGGCCTTCCGCGATGACCTTGTTCTCGGTCTTGCCGTCTTTCTTGACGATGGCTGTGACCTTGTTGCCGAAGCGCGTGCCGACGAACACCGTGCCCTTGTCGCTGATGCGCAGCGAGCGGGCGTTGGCGATGCCGCTTGAGTAGACTTCGATATTAAAACCGGGCGGCAGCTTGAGCTGCGCGGTCGGCAGCTTGTCGGCGGCGGCCGGCAGCGGCGGCGCGGCGACCGGCGCGAGCTTGCTCGCGGCTTCATTACCCTCGGGACGCCCGATCAACGGCGAACCGGGAGGCAGCGGCGCTGCGGCAGGTGCCGCGGCGGGTGCGGAAGCAGGCGGCGTTTGAGCGGATACCGGAGCGGCCAAAAACAGGCCGGCAATCGTGCCGGCGAGCAAAATGCTGCGCCGAGCCGTGACAGACGTATTCATCTAAGACCTCCCTGATGCGGAGGCGTCTGTTCGCCGCGGCGAATTGAGTTAGCGCCCCGGCGAGCGCGCCTCCATCGGGGACAAGTCTCCAACTTTCAATCGGCGGATGCAATCGGGAAGCGCGCTAAATTACTTACGCGCTTTTTACTCAAGAGTGCCGGTAGTCGTAGGGCACGTCCTCCCGCACTGCGGCAAGTTCGGCGACCAGCGCATGATGCGGCGACAGATGGCAGACCGGGTCGGCGGCGCGCGCGTCCCCGGCGATCAGGAAAGCCTGACAGCGGCAACCGCCGAAATCCTTCTCTTTCATCGCGCAGCTCTTGCACGGCTCCTGCATCCAGTCGGTGCCGCGGAATGCCATAAAGGCCGGTGATGAGCGCCAAATCTCGTTGAGCGAATGTTGGCGAACATTCCAGAATTCCAACCCCGGAATGACCTCGGCGGCGTGGCAGGGCAGCACCTTGCCGGCCGGCGTGACATTGAGCGACCGCCTGCCCCAGCCACCGACGCAGGGCTTGGGAAAGCGCGCGTAATAATCCGGCACGACGGCATCGATGACGATACGGCCGTGATGCCTGGTGCGTAGCGCCTCGACCTGTCCCACCGCCTGCTCGACCTGCTCGCGGGTCGGCATCAGCGCGGCGCGGTTTTTCAGAGCCCAGCCGTAATATTGCACATGCGCGATCTCGACGCGGCCGGCGCCCAGCGCCAGCGCCATATCAACCATCGCCTCGACACGGCCGATATTGGCGCGGTGCACGACGACATTGACGGTCAGCGGCAGGCCGAGCTTCACGACTTCCGCAGCCAGCGCATTCTTGCGGGCGAAGGCGCCTTTGTAGCCTGCGATGTTGTCGGCCGACGATTGCTCGCTGTCCTGAATGGAAATCTGCACGTGATCGAGCCCGGCATCGGCCAGTCCGTTCAAGGCTTGCGGCGTCAGGCCGACGCCCGAAGTGATGAGATTGCTGTAAAGGCCAGCATCACGCGCAGCGGCGACGATGTCTTTCAAATCACGCCGCGCCGCCGGCTCGCCGCCGGACAAATGAACCTGAAGCACACCGAGCGAAGCCGCTTCGCGAAACACGCGGGCCCAGCTCGCGGCGTCGAGTTCGTCCGAACGGCTGTCGAGCGCGAGCGGGTTAGAACAGTAAGGGCAGCCGAGCGGACAACGGTGCGTCAACTCGGCCAGCAGGCCGAGCGGCGCCGGCAATGCGGCCGCGACGTTCACGACAGCTCCAGCAGTTTTTTATCCGCCAGACCGCCGATCAGCTTCACGACATCCTCGTGGATACGTTCGCGCGGCGCGCCGGCAAAAGCCTTGGCGAGTTCGTCGACGATCTGGTCCACACTCGCCTCGCCGGTACAACGTTTGAGAATTTCATGCGCGATGGCGTCGGCCTTGAACACCCGTTCCGGCGCCAGCAGAATCCAGCCACCCTGCGCCTCGTTGTGCACGAGCCGTACGCCGCGCGGCAGACGCGGCCTGGCGCTTGGAGTAATGGTTCCAGTCTGCATCACGGTCCCCGGCTCAACACGGCGATGGCGGCCGTGTTATACAACAAATAAAATATCAGAAACGCCCTTTAGGAAGATCACGATGAACAGACTGGCTTTCGCATTCGCCGCAGGTTGCATTGCGGCATTGGCGGTTTTGCCTGCATCGGCACAAGACTATCCGACACGGCCGATCACCCTCATCACGCCCGCCGCCGCGGGCAACAGCCCCGACGTGGCGACGCGGGTCGTCGCCGACAAGCTGTCGCAGATGTGGAAGCAGCAGGTTGTCGTGATCAACCGGCCCGGCGCCGGCCGACTGATCGCGGCGCAGGCCGCCGCTGCGAGCAGCGTCGAGAAAGACGGTTACACGCTCTATATGACGCAGGCATCGACCTACACGGTGCTGCCGATCATGCAGGAAGGCAAAATGGGCGTGGACCTGCACGCCGCCTTCACGCCGATCGGCATGGTCGGCGAGCAACCCATCGCGGTCGCCGTCTACAAGGATGTGCCGGCCAACAACATTGCCGAACTGATCGCCTACGCCGCCAAACAAAAGGAGCCGATGCTGTTCGGCGCCACCAACCGCGGCGGCCAGTCGCATCTGACCGGCGAACTGTTCCGCGAACGCTCCAAGGCCAACATCTCGTTCGTCCACGCCGCGAGCGCTTCCGTATCGGTCAACGACCTGCTCGCCGGGCGCATCCCGATCATGTTCGAGGGCCTCGCCGGCCTCGGCCCAGCCCTGCAGAGCGACAGCGTGAAGCTGCTTGGCATCGCCTCGATCAAGCGCGTGCCGAATAAGCCGAACCTGCCGACCATGAGCGAAACCGTTCCGGGCGTCGTATCAAGCGGCTGGATCGTGCTGATGGCGCCGAAGGGTGTGCCCGACGCGATCATCCAGAAAATAAACGCCGATTTGCGCAAGGTCGTGGTGATGCCGGACGTCGTCGAACGCTTCCAGGCGCTCGGCACCTATTCGCGCGACATGACGCCGGCGCAAACAGCGGAATTCCTCGACAGCGAGGAAAAGCTGTGGTGGCCGGTCGTGCGCGACGTCAACAAGGCGCAAGGCGTGAAGCCGTAGTCATTCGGCCGGCACGAAAGCGCCCGGCGTAATATGGCCGGGCGACACATAGGCATAGGCCAGCGCGTCGAGCATCGACCACAGCACGCTGCATTTGAATTCGAGCGCGGCCAGCACCTGCTGCTGTTGCTCGGGCGTCTTGGCGTGCTGCTTGACGTAGTCGAGCGCGAAGTCGGAGTCGCGTTGCGCCTGCGGCGGCCGCTTGTCGAAATAACTCATGGTCTCGCGGCTGATGAAATCGTAATTCGCCAGCATGCCGGCCATGCGCTCGCCGATGATGACCGGTGAAAACAATTCGGTGAGCGACGAAGCGATTGCTTCCAGCAGCGTCTTTTCGCGCACGAAACGGACATAAGCCTCGACGGCAAAGCGCGTACCGGGCAACAGGCCGCGCGTCGAGGTGACGTAATCGCGGTCGAGGCCGAGACCGTCCGTCAGTTTGAGCCAGCGCGCGATGCCGCCATCGCCGTCGTGCTCGCCATCGTGATCGACTAGCCGCGAACGCCATTCGCGGCGTACCGCGCTGTCCTCACAGCGCGCGATCAGGCTCGCATCCTTGATGGGGATCATCGCCTGATAATAGTAGCGATTGAGCGCCCAGGCCTGCACCTGACCCTTGGTGCATTTGCCGCCATGAAGCATGCCGTGGAACGGATGCAGGCGGTGATAGCGCCGCGCGCCGATGTCGCGCAGTGCGGCTTCGAGTTCGCCGGAAGAAAGCATTTTCACAGCACGATCTCCATGCCGTCATGAGCGACCTGCCAGCCGGCGACTTCGACCTTGGCGCGCTCGGACGAGCCGTCGATCAGGATCGGATTGGTGTTGTTGATATGAACGAAAATGCGCCGCGCGGTAAAGCCGTCGAGCGCCTCAAGCGCACCGCCCTCGCCGTCGATCGGCATGTGGCCCATGCGGCGGCCAGTCTTCACGCCGGTATGGCTTTTCTGCATTTCATCGTCGGTGAACAGCGTGCCGTCGAACAAAATCGCGTCGGCCTTGGCGAAACGTTCACGCATCGCCGGCGATACGGCGGCGGCGCCGGGCACGAAAATCAACCGCTTGCTCTCGTGCACGAGTTCGATGCCGACATTGGCGGCGGTTTCCGCGCCGATCTCCGGCGCATCGCCCTCGAGATAAAGCGGCAGCTTGCCCGGCACCATGAACGTCGATGCCTCGATGTTGCCCGCCAGCATGAAGCGCTCGCCGGGATTAATGGCGCGGCGGGTCATGGCACTCATCGCACTGAACATGGCGTTGGCCGCCACCGCCGCATGGCTCGACGGCGTGGCGTAGAGCGTGAACGGCGTGCTCTCGCGCAACGACAGCAATCCGGTGATCTGGTCGATTTCGCCGCCAGTTAGAACCACCGCATCGATCGGGCTGCCGCGCAGCCCGTCTTGCGGATGCAGTTGTGGTGTCGCGCGAATCTGTTGGCCGAGATCGGGCGAAGCGTTGAGCAGGGTCCAGCGGCCGTCGCCGCTCGAGACCGCGATACTTGCTTGGGTGCGCGATTGGACGCGTCGGTCACCGCGCCACGCCAATTCACAGACGGCACAGCGGCAATTCCATTGCGGAAAAGCACCTCCGGCCGCCGATCCGAGAACGATGGCGGTCAGAAGACCCATAACAAGGGTATTCTAGGGGTCTGGAAGATCAGAATTCGGCGGGAAGATAGCCGTTGATCTCGAGGCCGATGCAGATCTCAACGAGGGTCGGAGTTGTCCAGGCCATGGTGCGTTTCCTTTAATTAGACCGCTTTTGACCGCGGTTGTATCCAAGCTTAACGCAAGCGCCCGGCACCGCAAGGGGGTGGCCTATGGGACTATCCGGCATCACGGAAAAGTAATGGGGTAAAACTCGTAGGAAGCTGGGGGGAACGGACCGAATACCGGGCCGTTGCACTACGGTACGGGCCGTATAAACGCCAAAATAGACGTTCTTCGTGGTGCTCCCCTACCAGTGCAGAATAGCCACACGGCGGCGCCTTCGGACCGGCTTTATTGTGAAAAACGTAACTGATACAGGACTATCGGTTACAATGGGACCGAACATATCCACGGGGTCCTGCCCCGACAGAATTTGGAGACGATGAGTGAAAAGCGTCCGTTTTGAGCGTCTGTTGGCGTCCACCGCCCTCGGACTCGCCCTGGTTCTGTCCAGCCACGCCGGCATGGCCCAGACGCCCGATGCCAAGCAAGTCGACTCCGCCGTGCCGATGCCGGACACCACCGTGCCCGCGCCGCCGACCGCGAAGGATTTCGAACCGAAGTCTGCGCCGGCCGCTGCTACCGAAGCGCCGAAGCAGACCGCCGCTCCCTCCACCGTGCCGCCGCCGGCCGCGACTTTGGCAACCACCGTTGCCGACAGCGCCGTCTCCGACAAATTGCGCGAACTCGTCTCCGGCAAACTCGACCGCACCATCAGCCGCAAGGCAGATCGCGACGGCGTCGAGCAGTTCTACAAGGCCCGCAACTTTGCGCCGCTCTGGGTCAGCAACGGCGCCGGCAATGACCGCGCCAAGTCGGCGACCGCCTACCTGGCGCAGGCCGATGCGGTCGGCCTCGAGCCCGCCGACTATCAGACGCCTGATTTGAAATCGGCCGCCACCGCCGATGCGCTGGCCGATGCCGAAATCAAGCTGACCGCCGCTGCCGTGACGTTTGCACGTCATGCTCAGATCGGCCGCGTGCACTTCACCCGTGTCAGCGCCGACATTCAGTTCGACCTGAAGGGCCCGGAAGCGGCCGACGTGCTGGCCAAGCTCGCCGACAGCAACGACGCCGGCAAGGCGCTCGACAGCTACAATCCGCCGCTGCCGGAATTCAAGGCGTTGCGTGAGAAGCTCGCCGAGGTTCGCAAGAATGGTGGCGTTGTCGCCAAGACCGAGGAAGCCAAGCCCGCCGTCGTGCAGGTCGAAGAAGGCAAGACCCTCAAGCCCGGGATGAAAGACGAACGCGTCGTTGCGCTGCGCAAGCGCCTCGACATCGCCGGTGACAAGACGAACGAGAATTACGATAACGATGTGCGCCAGGCCGTTCGTGGCTTCCAGAAAACCGCCGGCATCAATGCCGACGGCAATCTGGGCAACAACACCGTCAAGGCGATGAACGGCGAGAAGAAAGAGACTGCTCGCGGTCCCTCGGGCGATCCGACCGACATCATCCTCGTCAACATGGAACGCTGGCGCTGGTATCAGCGCGATCTCGGCAATCCGCATGTCGTCGTGAACATTCCCGACTACACGCTGACGCTCTGGAACGACAGCAAGGTTTACTGGAAGACCAAAATCGTCGCCGGCAAGCCGGGCAAGAACACGCCGTTGATCAGCGCGGAAATGAAGTTCATCACGGTCAACCCGACATGGAACGTGCCGCCGTCGATCATCGAAAAGGAATACCTGCCGGCGCTGCAGCAGGATCCGCAGGCACTCGAGCGTATCGGCCTCAAGCTGACGCAGGACGCCGACGGCACCGTGCATATTTCGCAGCCGCCCGGCGCCGGCAATGCGCTCGGCCGTATCCGCTTCAACTTCCCGAACAAGTTCCTGGTGTATCAGCACGACACGCCAGACAAGCACCTGTTCGCCAAGGAAGAGCGCGCCTTCAGCCACGGCTGCATGCGCGTGCAGAACCCGCTGCTGTACGGCGAAAAGCTTCTTTCGCTCGCACTGCCGAGCGAGAACTACACCGCGGCCAAGCTGGAGAAGATGTTCGGCGGCAGCGAAATCAATATCAACTTCCCGAAGAATATCTGGGTGCATCTGACCTATCAGACTGCATTCGTCGACGACGAAGGCAAGCTGCAGCTCCGCAAGGACGTCTACGGCTGGGATCAGCGCATGATCCAGATCATGAAGGGTAGCGAACGCAAGGTTGCCGATATCGGCATCGATCGTGCGCCAAACTCTTCGTCGAAGCCGGTCAAGATGCAGCCTGGCATGTATGGCGGCGACACTGGCCGCGGCGGACCGAACTTCTTCGACTTCCTGTTCGGCAACGCCCAGGCAGCGCAGCCGGTGCGCGGCGGACGCAACTATATCGCGCCGCCGTCACGCAGCCCGAATGGCCGGCTGAGCCAGCGCTAAAACCTGACCATCGGTCATGAATAAAAACGCCGGCGAGATTTCGCCGGCGTTTTTTATTGCGATCATTTCGCGACTGAGTGGAAATGGTACAGTCGGGAGGACTTGAACCACCGACCTCCGGTTCCACAGACCGGCGCTCTAACCAACTGAGCTACGCCTGCACATGCCGGTGCTTATGGCGCACCGAGCGGGCGGAACCTAGGTGCCGCGATCCGGTTTGGCAAGTTTCGATTGGACCCTTTTCGGTCAAAGTAAAAGCCCGGACGGTGACCCGTCCGGGCTTCAAAAACGGCTGCAGTTCGCAGCGTCAGGCGTCGTTACGCCGCCAATGCTTAGGCAGCTTTGGTCATCGAGCTGATCGATTCCTTGATCGGCTCGGCGGTATCGGTCGCCACCTTCTGCGCGTGCTCGGTGAGTTCCTTGGCCTGGGCGGTCACGGTGTCGAACTGGGCGCGCATATAGGCGGTGGTCTTCTCGACCACCTCGGAATAGGACTTCGCGCCGAGCAGTTCGCCAAACAGGTCGAACGCCGCGTTGCTGTTGGCGCGGGCGGTTTCGATCAGCTTGAGGCCATAGCCCGAGCAGCCGGCGGAGGCCGTGGCATAGGTCTCTTCGAGCACGTCGGTCGCCTGTTCGGCGGTGCTCTTCATCTTGTCGTAGTTGGCTTTGGTCTGGGCGATGCCCTTCTCGGCCAACTCACGGAATGCCGGCGGGACTTCCATCTTCGGCATCTCGAATTTCGGAATTTCGAACTTCGGCATTTCAAACTTGGGCATCTCGAACTTCGGCGCCTCGAAGGCGACCGGAGGCGCGACGACGGAGACGGGCTTCGGCTTGGTTTTCGGGCTGGTGGCTGTTTCGGCCATGACGGGATTCCTCGGCTAGGAGGGCGGCACTGGCATTAGGCGAGTGGCCGCCCTCGGCAAACCCACTCGCGCCTACTGAAACCGCCGCGAGACGCGCTCAAGAAGCGCCGACGGAAGCTGTAAACCAAATATAACCCTTTAGTAGTGCAATGCAACAAAAATATTGCGCTGCACAAAAATGTCATTCCGAGGCTTAAAGGCAGGGCTGGCGCGAGGCGCGGCTGGCCGCAAACATGGCCCTCCGGCCGGCCCTAAGGACCGCCGGAGCCGGTTGGACGGAAAGGTGGATTAGTGCGGCGTGGCCTGGCCGGCGATCTTGGCAGCCTGCTTGCTCAATTCCTTGGCCTGCTCGGTCAGGGTCGTCACCTGGCTCTTCACATATTCCGCGTGGAGCGCCGCGACTTCCTGCGGGTCCTTCGCCTGCAGCAGACGCTGGGCGAAATCGAACGACGAGGCGATGTTTCGCTCGGCGAAGGTCATGGCAAGATCGCCCGCTTCCTTGACGCCGACCCGGGCGGTGCTGGCGTGGGTCTCAGCGGTGTTGACCGCCTGCTGGGCGGCCGAAATGAAGCTGTCGAACGCAAGTTTGGCCTGCGCCACGCTCTTTTCCGCGAAAGCCCGCATCTCCGCTGGGATCTCGAAATTCGAATTATCCTTCGCCATCGCAACCTCCTTGGTCAGAACCAACGGCCTCAAGCCGTTTCTAAGGCTATCTAGGAAGGCGCCCCGGCAGCGCTACCCACGGAACTCGTCGCATTAACGTTATCACCGCTTGGCCGGCCCTGTCAGGCCTAGTTGCGTGGACGCGGAGCAGAAGCACCCGTATTAAGGCTTTATTAGCCGTAATTCGTGACGTGAGCATGAGTGGGACCAAGTTCCAATCTGCCTGGCTATCCGACCCGCGTCTCTCGGCCCATGCCCTGAGCCCGATGCCCGCTTGGCTATGGCGGACCGACCGGCCGGGAATCCTCTGGAGTAACCCGGTTGGCGCCGCGATATTCGACGCCGCCTCCCCCGGTGTTCTTGCTGCATCAGAATTTGAACCGGACCATGTCAGCGTTGCGCAGATCGCGCGGCTGGCCGGTACGCTGCCGCAGGGCGGCGCCCCGCGTCTCGAACGCCTGCGCGGTTTCGGCGCCCGCTTCGGCAGCCCGCTGACCTGCCTGTGCTCGCGCATTACGCTCGACGATAACAGCACCGCCATTCTCGTGGTGTCGACCGAGCGCGCCGGCAAGGACCTCAGCCTGCCCGACCGCGTGCGCAGAATTCTTGCCGACTTCGACAAGCCGGCGGCGGTGTTTTCCGCCGATGGCGAACTGATCGAAGCGACGGCGTCCGCGAAAGAAACGCTGGGCACGAACCGCGATGTGATGGCGATCGGCGCCGAACGGCTGGCGAGCGAAGCCAGCAAGAATGGCAAAGCCGAAGGCGACATCGCGTCGGGGCGCGTCACCATGCTGCGGCTCGGCGCCGGCGCGACGTTGGCGCTGCTGACCGTTTTCGAACCCGCCCCCAGCGGTTCGCACGCCGGTGCGCGCGCAAGCGATGCCGCCGCGGCCATTGCCGCCTCGACCGCGCCGGTCCGCAGCGAGCCTTTGCAATCCTCGCCCACCGTTTCGCCAGGCACCTCGCCAGTTACCTCGCCGAGCGCCAAACCGCGTCAGTTCCGTTTCGTCTGGCAGATGGATTCCGCCACACGCTTCACGCTCGGCATCAACGACATCGCGGCATTGATTGGGCCGCAAACCGCCGCCGTGCTCAACCGGCCCTGGGCCGAAATCGCCGCGCTGTTGCAACTCGACAATGACGGTCAGGTCGCGAAAGCGCTGGCATCGCGCGAAACCTGGAGCGGACTTATCGTGCACTGGCCGGTGGACGGCGCGAGCGAGCGGCTGGCGGTGGAAATGTCCGGCCTTCCGGTGTTCGACCGCGACCGCAATTTCGAGGGCTTTCGCGGCTTCGGCATCTGCCGCGACATGACGCGCGTCGCATCCGAAAAGCCCGTCGTGGCGGCGCCGCAAAAGCCGAACGCCGACGTGCTGGAATTCCGCGCAACGCCAGCCGTGCCGGCGCCTGCGCCACCGCTGAGCGCAAACGAACACAGCGCATTCGAAGAACTGGCGCGCGAACTCAACGCGCGCCTCAAGAACGGCTCCGGAAAAAACGCCGGCACGCCCGCGTCCGACGATTTCGATCTTGAGCCCTTCGTGCCGCCATCGATGCCGCTGGCCGAAGCGCCGAAAGCAGCGCGCAATGACGACACCGTGCGCGACACCCAAGACGGCCGGCCGATCCTCGATCGCCTGCCGGTCGGCATTCTGGTCTATCGCCTCAACAATCTGGTATACGCCAACCGCGCCTTCCTCGACTGGACCGGCTACGCCAATCTGGACGCCCTGCGCGACGCCGGCGGTCTCGACAGTCTGTTCATCGATACCCAGGCCTCGCCTCCGGACGAAGCGGCCCAAACCAGCAACAATGCCGGCAAGAACGGCGCAAAGACGCTCACTATCACCACCGTGAACGGTTCGCAGAAGCCCGTCGAAGGCAAACTGTTCAGCGTGTCGTGGAACAGCGAAAGCGCGCTGGTGCTGATGATCAACACGCAGGTCGTCAGCGAGGAGCGTGCAAAGACGTCGGAAAATTCGCTGCGACGGCTGCAGGACGAAAACCAGGAACTGCGCGCGATCCTCGACACCGCGACCGACGGCGTACTGGTGCTCGACCGCAGCGGCCTGGTGCTGTCAGCCAATCGCAGCGCCGAGGCATTGTTCGGTTACGACGCCGCGGATTTTACGGAAGTTAGCTTCGGCGACCTTTTCGCGCCAGAAAGCCGGCGTAGCGTGATGGACTATCTCGAACGCCTGGCGCGCGGTGCTGCTGCCGGCATACTCGAAACCGGCCGCGACGCCATCGGCCGCGTCAAGCGCGGCGGTCTGGTGCCGCTCTACGTCACCATCGGGCGTATCGAGGACGGCGAGAAACTCTGCGCGGTGTTGCGCGACGTCACCGCCTGGAAACGCACCGAGGAAGAACTGATCAATGCCCGTCAGCAGGCCGAGCGTGCCTCGACCGCCAAATCCGAATTCCTCGCCAAGATCAGCCACGAAATCCGCACGCCGCTCAATGCCATCATCGGCTTTTCAGAAGTGATGATGGACGAGCGCTTCGGCCCGGTCGGCAACGACCGCTACCGCCAATATCTCAAGGACATTCATCACTCGGGCGGGCACCTGATCTCGCTTCTCAACGATCTGCTCGACCTGTCGAAGATCGAAGCCGGCAAGCTCGAACTGACCTTCGTCAGCGTGAACCTCAACGATCTGGTGCAGAGCTGCGTCGCCATCATGCAGGAAGAGGCCAACAAGGAGCGGGTCATCATCCGCACCTCGTTGCCGGCAAACCTGCCGCAGATCGTCGCCGACGCCCGCTCGGTACGCCAGATCGCACTCAATCTGCTGTCCAATTCGATCAAGTTCACCGGCGCCGGCGGCCAGGTGATCGTGTCCACCGCGATCAACGACGACAACGAGATTGTGCTCCGCGTGCGCGACACCGGTGTCGGCATGAGCGAGAAGGAGCTCCAGACCGCGCTGGAGCCGTTCCGCCAGCTCGCCACCGCGGCACGCTGGGGTTCGAGCGGCACCGGCCTCGGCCTGCCGATCACCAAGGCGCTGTCGGAAGCCAACCACGCCCGCTTCCGCATCACCAGCCAGGTCGATACCGGCACTTTGGTGGAAGTGGCGTTTCCGGCCACCCGGATGCTGGCGCAATAGATCAGATCGGTTAAGCTACCGTCACTCGACCGAGTGAGGGTGTCATGCGCCGTTGGCTCAGCCGCGCTTTCCTGCTTGTCGCCGTTCTGGCGTTTGCGCCTTCCATCCGCGCCGCCGAAAAGGTCGATCTGCTGCTAGTGCTGGCATCGGATGTGTCGCGCAGCGTCGATGCCGAGAAATTCAAACTGCAGCGCGAGGGTTACGCCGCCGCGATCTCCGACAGGCGTGTGCTCGACGCCATTACCGCCGGCCGCAACAAGCGCATCGCCGTGCTGTTCCTCGAATGGTCCGGCACCGGTAACCAGAAAGTCGTGATCGACTGGACGCCGATCGACGGGCCGAAAGCAGCCCAGGAGTTCGGCGACAAATTGCTGGAATCGCCGCGCTCGTTCGCCGACCGTACCGCGATCAGCGGCGGCATCGAATTTTCCCTGGCGCAATTTCCGCGCGCGCCATTCACCGCCGAACGCCAGACCATCGACGTGTCCGGCGACGGCACCAACAATGCCGGCCGCGACGTCAAGCAGGCGCGCGACGAAGCGCTCGCGCTCGGCATTACCATTAACGGCCTGGTGATTCTGAGCGACCGGCCGCTGCCGTGGAATCCCGAGCATACGAATCCGCCCGGAGGCCTTGCCAACTACTACCGCGACAACGTCACCGGCGGGCCGGGCTCGTTCGTGATGGAAGCGAAGGACTTCAATTCATTCGGCCAGGCCATCATTAAAAAAATGATCGCCGAAATCGCCGACGCCACCATGCCGGGCGCGCCGACGCTGCGGCAGCCTTAACCGTCACAGGCCATGAAAGGGTCACAGACGGCACCCAAGGTTGGCGAGGCCGATGCCGATGGTATAGTCCGGCGGCAATCGACTTAAACACCGGAATTTCACCCTTTGACGGCCTCCACCGGCTTAAAACGCCTGGGATTTGTCCTGCTCGCCCTGTTGCTGGCGGGCATCGGCGTGCTCACGGCCGCAAGCGTCCTGATCTCGGCCGATACTGTGCGCCAGGAGGCGATCAGCGAGATCCGCGCCGTCACCGGTCTGACCCCGATCTTGCGCGGCGAGACCACGGTCTCCCTATTCCCGTCCGGCAAGGTCAGTTTTGCCGACGTCGTGCTCGGCGATGAAAAGCATCCGGCGCTCACCGCCGAACGGCTGACCGCGCGGTTGCGATTCTTCCCGCTGCTGCGCGGCCGCGTCGAAATCGCCGACGTCGCACTGGTGCGCCCGAACATCGCGATCGATATCGACGCCAAGGGCCAATCGAACTGGTCCGGCCTGATCGAATCCCTGGCACGCAGTCAGAGGCCGGCGCAGCGGACAGCGACGTTCTCCGAGATGCGGATCGACAACGGCACCGTGGTGCTGCGCGACCCCGCGCACAAGGTCGACGAGATGGTGCGCAACGTCGATCTGTCGCTGGCCTGGCCGTCGATCTCCAAGAGCTTCGGTGCGACCGGACGTCTCGTCTGGCATGACGAACTGGTCGACGCCAGCATGACGCTGGCGGATTTTCCCGCGGCGCTGGCGGGCAACCGCACCGGGTTGAAGCTGCGCTTCGCCGGCAGCCCGATGAAGGCCGCGTTCGAAGGCTCGATCAGCGTGCAGCCGACGCTCAAGATCGAGGGCACGCTGGCCGCCGACGCTACGTCGTTGCGCGACGCGTTGATCTGGACCGGGCAGCAGCCGCTACCGGGCGGCGGCTTCGGACGGTTCGCCATCAAGGCACAGACCAATATCGTCGGTGGCAATATCGGCCTGTCCAGCGTCAACGTCGAACTCGATGGCAACACCGCCGAGGGTGTCCTCACATTCGCCACCGACGGCCGCAAGACCCTGCAAGGCACGCTCGCCTCCGATACGCTCGATCTGTCGCCGTATGTCTCGACCGTCCGCCTGCTGACCACCAATCAGCGCGAATGGAACAGCGCCCGCATCTCGCTCGATGGATTGTCGGGCATCGATTTCGATCTGCGGCTGTCGGCGGCCAATGTCATCATGTCCAACGCCAAGTTCGCGCGCACCGCGATCGGTGCGAATTTGCGCGGCGGCCAACTGGTCGTGACCGTGGGCGAGGCGCAGGCCTATGGCGGTCTGATTCAGGGCTCGCTGGCGCTGGCGATTTTCGAAACCGGCGTCGACGTCAAATCGCAAATGCAATTCACCGACGTCGATCTGGAAAGCTGTCTCGGCCAGTTGTTCGGGCTCAAGCGCCTGGAAGGCAAAGGCAACTTGTCGCTGTCGGTCGAAGGCAGCGGCGAAAGCGTGCTCGCGGTAACGCGCACCCTCAATGGAACAGCCGGCCTTACCGGCGGCAACGGCGCCGTGGCCGGCCTCAACGTCGAACAATTGCTGCGGCGGCTCGAGCGGCGCCCTTTGTCCGGCGGCGGCGAATTCCGTAGCGGCAAGACGCCCTACGACAAGATCAACGTCGCGCTGAAAATCGTCAAAGGCACGGTCACGGTCGAAGACATGCGGGTCGAAGGCTCGGCGGTGCGGATGGGCCTCAACGGCACGGCCTCCATTCCCGAGCGCGAACTCGATCTCAAGGGCTCCGCCGCTCTGGTGACCGCCGCGCGGCCCGGCGCCACGCCTTTCGAGCTGCCATTTATCGTGCAGGGCTCCTGGGACGATCCGATCATGTTGCCCGATCCGGAGGCCCTGATCAGGCGCTCGGGCGCCGCCGCGCCGCTGCTCAATGCCGTCAAGGAACGCAGTGCACGTGACGCCGTCCGCTCCGCGATCGAGCGCCTGACGGGCGGTGCGCCGTCCGGTGGCGCAATGCCCGCAGCCGAACAGGCCGCCCCGCAAAAAGCCGACTGAAGCTCATTATTTGCACAGGATTACAGGCCTTAGCGCGCCCGCGTCGTGACGGGATTCATGCGCTGGCGACGCCGTTCGACTACATTGTCTCTGTTGCGAATCACATAGCCGGTTGCCGCCGGCGCGACAGGGCGCGGATGCTGAACCCTCTGCTTCGGACGCTGGTCAAGGTCGTCGTCGCCTCATTGGTGGTGGGGACGATCCTCGCCCATTTCGGTATTACCGCCGAGCAGTTGATGAAGGAATTCGGGCTGTCGGCCGACCGCATCGAGGACTACGCCAAGCGCGGCTTTACCTGGGCCTGGCCGAACGTGCTGCTCGGTTCGCTGATCATCGTGCCGGTGTGGTTTTTGATTTTCCTGTTCCGCCCGCCCGGGCAGAAAAGCAGCGACTGACTCTTAAACCGCCGACGGCGAGTCGAGCGGTTTGCTTTTGATCACCGTCTGACGCGGCGCAGGACCGTAATATTGGCCCATGCGAATGTTCGCGCGCGGCTTGAGCAGGATCGAGATCAGCCGCTCCAGCAGCGCCTTCGCCGACATCGGCTTGCACAGGAATTCGTTGACGCCAAGCCGGGTGGCTTCATAGACGCGGCTGCGTTCGACATTGCCGCTCATCATGATGATCGGGATATCGGGCGTCGGGAATACGCCGGGCGAGCGCACGATGCGGACAAGCTCAGGCCCGTTGAGCAGCGGCATCTCCCAATCGATCATCACGATGTCGGGCTTGATCTCGCGGATCATTTCCAGCGCGGCGATGCCGTCGGCGGCTTCGTGGACTTTCTTCACGCCGATCGTGGCAAGCAGGCCGCGCACCAGATTGCGCATGAATTGGCTGTCATCGACCACCAGAACGGTGAGTTGATTGATCAGAAATTCGGCTTGTTTGGCGTTGATATTCACGACTGAACGCATCCCCCGGCGGGATTGTGTCCATGAAACGTCACTTCGCCGTTAACGTGCGCCGCACCGCGTCTTTCCAGCCATCGTATTTGCGGTCGCGCACTGTGGAATCCATCTTTGGCTCGAAACGGCGGTCGAGCCGCCATTGCGCGGCAAAACCGTCCAGATCGGGACACAAGCCCGCCTGGCGTCCGGCGAGATAGGCCGCACCCAGAGCCGTGGTTTCCATCACCACCGGGCGGTCGACCGGGCTAGCCAGAATATCGGCAAGGAACTGCATGCAAGGGTCGCTCGCGGTCATGCCGCCATCCACGCGCAGCACGGTGGCCGAGCCTTGCGCCTGCGGCCAGTCGGCGCGCATCGCCTCCAGCAGATCGCGGGTCTGGTAGCCGACCGCGTCCAGTGCAGCCCGAGCGATCTCGGGCCCGCCGGAGTTCCTCGTCAAACCGAAGATCGCGCCGCGCGCCTGGGCGTCCCAATAAGGCGCACCCAGGCCGACAAAGGCCGGCACCAGATAGACCTGCTCGGCCGGATCGGCGCGGGCAGCGAGCGCGCCCACCTCCGACGACTTGGCGATGATCTTGAGGCCATCGCGCAGCCACTGCACCGCGGCGCCGGCGATGAAGATCGCGCCTTCCAGCGCATACGTCCGTTTGCCGTCGAGTTGATAGGCGATGGTGGTGAGCAGCCGGTTGCGCGAGGCGACGCGCTGGGAACCCGTGTTGAGCAACGCAAAACAGCCGGTGCCGTAAGTCGATTTCATCATGCCGGGCGCAAAACAGCCCTGCCCTACGGTTGCCGCCTGCTGGTCGCCGGCCATGCCGCGGATACGGATCGGCCCACCGAACAGTTCGGGCACGGTCTCGCCGAACTCACAGGCGCAGTCGCGGACTTGCGGCAGCAGACTTCGCGGCACGCGAAACAGGCGGCAAAGTTCTTCGTCCCATTGCCCGGTGTCGATATCTAGCAACAGCGTGCGCGCGGCATTGCTGGCGTCGGTGGCGTGCATCTTGCCGCCAGTCAGCCGCCACAGCAGGAAGCAATCGATGGTGCCGAAGGCGAGTTGACCCGCTTCGGCCAATGCACGCGCGCCGTCAACGTTGTCGAGCAGCCAGCCGATCTTGCTGGCGGAAAAATACGGATCGAGGATCAGCCCCGTCTTGGCCCCGATGTCGGGCTCGTGGCCGTCGCGCCGAAGCATCTCGCAAACATCGGCCGTGCGACGGTCCTGCCACACGATGGCATTGTGGATCGGCTTGCCGGTCGCGCGGTCCCATACGATCGTGGTCTCGCGCTGGTTGGTGATCCCAATACCGGCGATATCCTTTGCCGAAAGATGGGCCTGCGCCATCGCGTCGCGCGCAGTTGCAATAACGGCTTGCCAGATTTCTTCCGGATCGTGTTCGACCCAGCCGGGCGATGGAAAGATCTGCCGGAGTTCTTGCTGCGCGATGGCAAGCGGCTTCAACGACGCATCGAACGCGATGGCGCGCGTCGAGGTAGTGCCCTGGTCGATGGCGATGAGTGCGGCCGGCAAGACGCCCCCTGAGAGAGACTCAAGGGATCAGACTAAGCCCGTGGGCCTAGTTCACCAACACCAGTTGGGTCATGGCGCGGTCGGTATCTTCGTTGAAGTTGCCGACCAGATTGCGGGGTAGCGGGCCGTAGTAGCCCCCTGCTTTCACGACCGGCCGCGGATTGGTCAGCACCGAGACCAGGCGGGTGTACAAAGCCTTGGATGACACCGGCTTGAGCAGGAATTCATTGACGCCGACCTGGATCGCCTCGACCACGCGCGAGCGTTCGCCGTGACCGGTGAGCATGATGATCGGAACGTCGGGATAAGGGAAGGTATCGGGCGAGCGCACCATGCGCACGAAACCGGCGCCATCCAGTCCCGGCATCTGCCAGTCGACGATAACAATGTCGGGCTGGTTGAGACGGATCATCTCGAGGCCCGACGGACCGTCGGGCGCTTCAAACACGGTTCGGATTCCAACGCTCATGAGCAGGGCCCGCACGACCTTGCGCATGTAATGTTCGTCATCGACCACCAGCACTTTGGTGGCGGCGAGGCGCGCTGCAATATCGATTGAGACAGCCATGATCGGCATCCGCGAAATATGAAATACGCTGATTGAGTAGACCACAAAGGTATAGAGGTGCGCTAAAAGCGCGGGCCATAATTGAATCGATTGAAGTAACCGTTTGTAAACTACGTTACGGCGCCGCCGGAGCACCGACCGAGACAATAAACCGATTGATGGCAATGCGTTCGTCGGGCGTGGCTTTCAAGCCGAATTTGCCGCGCCGGTACAGCACGTCTTCCGCGGTTTCCGCCCATTCGTTTTCGACCAGATAACGCAGTTCGGCGCCGGTCAGGTCGCCGGTAAAACGCGGACCCAGGTCTTCCATGCTTTCGGCTGTACCGAGGATGCGCTCGACGCGGCGGCCATAGGCGCGCACCAGACGGCGGGCATGCGGCTCCGACAGAAACGGCCAGCGGCCGATAGTCTCTCCGACCAGTTCGTAGAAGCCCTCCGGCGGAAAATCGCCGCCCGGCAGCGACGATCCGGCGGTCCAGGGCGGCAGCGCCTTGAAGAAGACGCCGAGCTTGTCCATCGCCGCTTCGGCGAGTTTGCGATGGGTGGTGATCTTGCCGCCGTAGATCGTGAGTAACGGCGCCAGATCCTTTTTGCGATCGAGCACCAGTTCGTAATCGCGCGTGACGTCTTCCGCCTTCTTCGAGCCGTCGTCATAGAGCGCGCGCACGCCCGAATATGACCAGACCAGTTCGTCCGGCGTGACGCGCTCGCGGAAATACTCGTTCACGACATCGCAGAGATAAGTGATCTCGGCCGGGCTCGGGGCGGGCGACCTGAGATCACCGACAAAGTTCTCGTCGGTCGTGCCGATCAGCGTGAATTCGTCGGCGAACGGCAGCGCGAAGACGACGCGGCCATCTTTCGCCTGGAACACATAGCCGGCCTCATGGTCGAACCGGCGGCGCACCACGATGTGACTGCCTTTGATCAGCCGGACCGGCCGTTTCAACGGCTCGCGGATCACGTTTTCCGCGACTTCGCCGATCCAGGGACCCGCGGCATTGACCAGAACGCGCGCGGTCGCGACCTCGCGGTGGCCGTGGCGATTGAGCACCAGTTCCCAGTCGTCGCGCCGTTCGACTCGCACGCAACGGGTATGAACGCGGATGTCGGCGCCACGCTCCTTCGCATCCATAGCCGTGAGCACGACCAGCCGCGCATCGTCGACCCAGCAATCGGAATATTCGAAGCCGTAGCGAAACAGCCGCTTCAGCGGCTGGCCGAGGACATTATGCGTGAGATCGACGGTCCGTGTGCCGGGCAATAATTTGCGCGGCGCCAGCTTGTCGTAAAGATACAGCGCAAAGCGCAACAGCAGCGGCGCGCGCATGCCGGGCATCGGCGGCAACATGAAGCGCATCGGCCGGATCACATGCGGCGCCATGCGCAGCAGCACTTCGCGCTCGCCAAGCGCTTCGCGCACCAGCCGGAACGCGCGCTTCTCGAGATAGCGCAGACCGCCATGAATGAGCTTGCTGGAAGCCGACGAGGTGCCCGATCCGAGATCGCCGCTTTCGACCAAAAGCACGCGCAGGCCCCGCCCCGCCGCATCGCGAGCCAGGCCGGTTCCATTGATGCCGCCACCGATAATGGCAAGGTCGAAGTCGGACATGGACGGAATTGACTGCCGGGTTCACCGCAGAATGCGGCTGTTTATGCGGCACAATCTAGCTTGCCGCGCGTTAACATCGATTAAAGCCTTTGATTTCGGGCGCGATTGCCAAATTCGCCCCACCTTGGCCATAACGTAAGTCTACTCAGGATACGCGATGTCATCCCCCCGCCTGCTCGTCATCGAAGGAAATGTGCCGGAAAGCCTCGCCGAGCACGTTGCCGTTGGCGGCACCCCGGCCCATCAGGGCTATTCCAACCTGCTCCGGCAGCTCCTGCCAGGCGCGATCGTCGATACTGCGCATCCAGGGGACCTGACCGCCACTTTGCCCGACGGCGAGTCGCTCGAAGGCTATGACGGCATCGCCATTACCGGGTCGTCGCTCCACATCTATGAAGGCGGTCCGGCCGTTACGCGGCAGATCGATCTGGTGCGCGCAGCGCTGGCGACCGGCACTCCGGTGTTCGGCTCGTGCTGGGGCCTGCAGGTCATCACGGCCGCCGCCGGCGGCGTGGTGCGGAAGAATCCGAAAGGCCGCGAGATCGGTTTTGGCCGCGGCATCCGGCTGACGGAAGCCGGCCGCAAGCATCCGATGTATGTCGGCAAGCTCGACGTCTTCAACGCACCCACGGTGCATCTCGACGAGGTGGAAACGCTGCCGGAGGGCGCGACCGTGCTCGCGACCAATAGCTGGTCGGCGGTTCAGAGCGCCGAGATCCGCACCAAAGGCTCGGTGGCCTGGGGCGTGCAGTATCATCCTGAGTATCCGCTGCGCGAGGTCGCCGCGATAGTGCGGCGCATCGGGCCCCGGCTGATCGAGGAAGGTTTCTTCAAGGACATCGCCGACATCAAGGTTTTCTCCGAGGATCTCGACACGCTCGACCGCGATCCGGCCTGCAAGCGTCTGTCGTGGCGGCACGGCATCAGCAGCAACATTCTCGACAAGAAACTACGGGTGAGCGAAGTCGCCAACTGGATGGAATTCCAGGTGCTGCCGACGCGCGGCAAGCGCGGGCGGGGATAGACGCGGCTGCGGCAATCCATCATTCTTCGTGGAGCACGGAGAATGCGAATGGATTATTCCAACAAACATGTCGTGGTCACCGGCGGCACCGGCGCGCTTGGCACGGCCGTCGTTGGCGGGCTGCTCGCGGCGGGCGCGGCTTGCACCGTGCCCTATTTGCATGAGGCGGAGGCGCAGCGTTTCCCGCACAAGGACAATGCGAAGGTGAAGCTGATCGCGGTCACCGATCTGGCCGATGAGGCCGCGGTGGCGCAAGTCTATGCCGGGCTCGAGCTGTGGGCCTCCATCCATATCGCCGGCGGATTTGCGCCGGGCAAGGTGGCCGACACCGACAAGGCCGCGCTGATGGCGCAGATCGACGGCAATCTGGTGTCGTGCTTCCTGTGCTGCCGAGCGGCTGCGGCTGCAATGAAAGCGGGCGGCCGCATCGTCAATGTCGCCGCACGGCCCGCGCTGGAGCCACGCTCCGGCGCCGGCATGACGGCCTATACGATTGCCAAATCGGGCGTGGCGACGCTCACCATCGCGCTGGCGGAAGAAGTTGCCAAGAACGACATTCTCGTCAACGCCGTCGCGCCGTCGATCATGGATACGAGCGCCAACCGCAAGGCCATGCCCAAAGCCGATTTCGATGCCTGGCCGAAGGTCGAGGAAGTCGCTGCGACGATTTTGTTTCTGGGGTCATCCGACAACCGCGTGACGCGCGGCGCGATCGTGCCGGTGTACGGCAAGTCTTAACTAGCCCGCGATCGGGACCAGTTCGAGCGGCGGACGCAGCAGGCGCTGCACGTTGTTCGACGCCACCACGGTGCGGCCTTCGGCGAAAGCTTCGTGGTTCTTCTCGATATCGTCGAGGTCGTAGAGGTAGTTCACCATCAGGCCGCAGGCTTGCGCGATCGCCTTGTCGGACGTGTCGGCCAGCCAGTTGATGCGCTCGAGCCGCGCACCGTTGCCGAGATGGAAACGTGCCACCGCATCGACCGGCAGCCCGGCGGACGTCTTGGCCCGCAGGTAATAGTAAGCGGCCAGACGCTGCAACGGGTCCTGCAGCTTCGAGAAGATTTCCGGATCGGTCCACCAATGCGGCCGTTCCATCAACGACAACGTCACGCGGTCGCCGTCGTTGATGACGTTAGAATGCTCGTTCTTGAGCTCGCGCGTCAGCCAGCGTGCGAAATTCGGCGTTGGCGACAGCGTCACGAACGTCGAGAGCTTCGGCAGTTCGCGGCTGATTTCCTCGACCACCTGCTTGATAAGAAAGTTACCAAACGACACGCCGGCGAGCCCGCGCTGGCAGTTCGAGATTGAATAGAAAACCGCGACGCGCGCCTTCTCCAGCGGCACGAATTCCTGACGGCCGCTGGCAAGGATCGGCGCAATCGCGCCTGGAATCTCGCGCTCCAGCGCGACCTCGACGAAAATCAGCGGCTCATCGATCAGCGCCGGATGGAAAAACGCAAAGCAGCGCCGGTCCGGCGGATCGATGCGGCGGCGCAGATCGTCCCAGCCGCGAATTTCATGCACCGCCTCGTAGCGGATGATCTTTTCCAGCACGATGGCCGGCGTCGACCAATCGATCCGGCGCAACACGAGGAAGCCGCGGTTGAACCAGGACGAGAACAAATGGACGAAATCGTCGTCGACCGGCGACAAGTCCGCGCGCTTGCCGAGCACGTCCAGCAGTTGCTCACGCATACGCACCAGCAAGCCGGTGCCGCCCGGCGCAAGATTGAGACGGCGAAACAATTCCTGACGGCGCGGCTCCGACGCCGCATGGACGCCGGCGGCAGTTTCGTCGACGGGCTTGGCCTTCCACGCCGCGATGGCTTTTTCCATGCGGGCTGGGTCGGTGCCGAAGCGCTGCGCCAGCGCCTCGAAGAAGGCGATGCGCGGGCCGACGGTCAGTTCGCTGTAACGGCCGAGAATTTCGCGAGCCAGAGCAGCGCCCGAAGCCTCGCCGCGGCCGGACAGCAGGTCCTCGCAGAGTTCGACGAGGCTTTCCGAGTGGGTTGCGGCGTCGACGCGCCGGCCACGATCCAGCAAGGCGCGGCCGCGGTCGGAGATCGATTGGAGGAGTTCCCCGAAGAACGAGGTGTTCATGTCACTCTATTTTCCCAGACCCATGATGTGGTCAGGCAACCAGTTGGCGATACCCGGCGCGAAGCACAATATCACAACGGCCAGAATCATAAGTCCAACAAAAGGTAGCACGCCCCACATCACGTCGCTGAGCGGAATATCCGGTGCAATATTCTTGATGACGAAAATATTAAGCCCCACAGGGGGGTGAATCAGGCCCATTTCCATGACAATCGTCATCACCACGCCGAACCAGATCAGGTCGAACTCGGCGGCCCGCAGCGGCGGCAGGATAATCGGCGCCGTCATCAGGATGATCGACACCGGCGGCAGGAAAAAGCCCAGCACTACAACCATCAGAAGAATGACGGCCAGCAGCACCCAGCGCGACAGGTGCAGGCCGACGACCCACTCCGCCGTCGACTGGCTGATGTGCAGATAGCTCATGACGTAGGAATAGAGCAGCGACATGCCGATGATCAGCATCAACATGGTCGACTCGCGTAGCGTCGATACCAGAATGGGTTCCAGGTCGCGCGCCGTCCAGACGCTGTAAATTAGCCCAATAAGAACCAGAGCAAGCACCGCGCCGAGACCGGCCGTTTCCGACGGCGTGGCGTAGCCGCCGTAGAGCGCGACCATGACGCCGGTCAGCAAGACCAGGAATGGCAGCACGCGCGGCAGAAGCGCGAACTTGTCGCGCGTCGACATGGTGTCTTCGCGCAGCAATTCCGAGGTTTCGCCGGTCTTTTCAAGATGAGCCTTGGCGCGCTTGAATTCCAGCTGGAAGCGGAACATCGCGTAGCCGGCAAACATGATGACCAGCAGCAGCGCAGGACCGATGGCGGCGAGGAACAGCCGGCCGAGCGACTGCTCAGCGGCAACCGCGTAAAGGATCATGGTGATCGACGGCGGCAGCAGGATGCCAAGGGTTCCGCCGGCCGCGATCAGACCGGCGGCAAAGCCGCCCGAATAGCCGTGGCTTCGCATCTGCGGAATGCCGGCCGAACCGATGGCCGAACAGGTCGCCGGCGAAGAGCCCGCCATCGCGGCAAACAGCGCGCAGGCAAAAACATTGGCGATGCCGAGACCGCCGGGAAACTTGTGCAGCCAGGCGTGCAGCGCGCCGTAGAGATCCTGGCCCGCGCGTGAGCGTCCGATCGCCGCGCCTTTGAGAATGAACAGCGGGATCGACAGCAGCGTGATCGACGCCATCTCCTCGTAGACGTTCTGCGAGATGGTGCCGACGGAAGCCGCCGGCATGAACATGATCATGAAGATGGTCGCGACCGCGCCCAGCGCGAAGGCGATCGGCATGCCGGCAAACATCACCAGCAACGTCGCGCCGCCATACAGCAAACCGATGGCAAGCGTGCTCATGCCTCACTCCGGCGGCGCCATTGCGCAATGATCTGGAACAGAACCTGGATGCTCAGCAGCGTCATGCCGGCCGTCATCAGCGAATAGGGAATCCACAGCGGCGGCTGCCAGGTGGAGCTCGAACGATAGCCTTCGAGAATGGCTTCCTCGAGCAGCAGCCAGGATTTCCACGAGAAGAACGCGCAGAACAAGAAAGTCGCGATATCGACAAAGAACAAACGCCAGCGGTTGACGTTGTCCGACAGAAGACTCGATACGGCTTCGATCGCGACATGGCCGCGCCGCGCCTGTACCGCGGCCGACGACATGAAGATCGACCCGACGATCAGGAACACGGAGATCTCGTCCTGCCAGTCGGTCGAGTAGTGCAGGAAATAGCGGGTCACGACGCCGTAGGTCAGCACGCAAGCAGCAACCACCAGCGCGACCGACGACACGATCACGATTAAGCGATTGATTCTATCCAGAATTCGGTCGGGCAATCCGGCGGCAACCGGTTGGGTTGCCGCCGGGTTTTCAAGGCCCGCTTCTTCGAGGCTATGCGCCATACTTAAGTCCGTTCAGATGTCCGAGACGATCAGGACACCTGAACTTGTTCGGCGAGCTTGATCAGCTCGGCCGAGAGCGGCGTTTTCTGCGCGTAATCCTTCCACGCGGTGTCGCGGGCGATGGCGCGCCATTTGTCGACAGTCTTTTCGTCGAGGTCGAGAACCTTGGCGTTCTTCTTGCCGTAGACCTGGGCCACTTCCTGATCGTCGGCCATCGCTTCCTTGGTGCCGAATTCTTCCAGCTCGGCGCCAAGCTTCATGATGGCGTCCTGCTGATCCTTGGGCAGCTTGTCGAAGATCTGCTTCGACATGATCAGCGGCTCCAGCATGAACCAGTAGGATTTGCCGCGGCCGGTGGTGAGAGTCTTGGCGACTTCTTCGAGCCGGAACGAGATCAGACTGGTGGACGACGTGATGGCGGCGTCGCAGGCACTGGTCTGCATGGCGGCGTAGATTTCGTTGGACGGGATCGACAGTGTCGAGGCGCCCGCGGCCTGCAACACCATGTCCATCTCGCGGCTGCCGCCACGGACCTTCAAGCCCTTGACGTCTTCCGGATTGACGATCGACGCGGCGCGGCTGGCGACACCGCCGGCCTGCCAGATCCACGAAACGATGATCACGCCCTTTTCGTTCAGGAAGTCGGAGAAGCGCTTGCCGACCGGCGAGGTCTTCCACGCATTGCCCTGCTTGTAGGAACTGACCAGACCCGGCATCAGGCCGATATTGAGTTCGGGCAATTCGCCGCCGGCGTAAGAGATCGGATAGAGGCTGAGGTCGAGCGCGCCTTTGCGCACCGCCGAGAACTGCGCGACCGTCTTCATCAGCGACGAGTTGGCGTAAACCTGCGACTCGATTGCGCCGCCGGTCCGCTTGGTCAGCTCAGCGCCGAAACGCTGGCAGAGCCGGTCGCGGAAATCGCCCTTGTCGATGGAGCCGCCCGGGAACTGGTGGGAAATCTTGAGAGTCTGCGCGGCAAACCCAAGCCGCGACATAGCGATAACGGCCGGCATGGCCAGGCCACTGGCAATGACATTGCGACGATTGATTTTCATAATCATTTCCTCCGTGCGTTTCCGTTTGCGTGCGGGTGTGCCCCCCCGTCTTGGCACCGAGGTATAGACAAAATCCCGCCGTTAAGCCACAGAGCCGGACCTGAATTTAGCCGCCTACGTTTGTACCGCACTGCAAGAAGGATAAGCGTCCCATGCCGAAACCGCTCGCCGGCGTCCGCGTTCTCGAACTCGCCCGCATTCTGGCGGGGCCCTGGGCGGGTCAGATGCTGGCCGACCTCGGCGCCGACGTCATCAAGGTGGAGCGCAAGGGCGCCGGCGACGACACCCGCGCCTGGGGCCCTCCTTTCGTCGAAGGCGCCGACGGCGGCCACATTGGCGCCGCCTATTTCCATGCCGCCAACCGCGGCAAGCGCTCGATCGAAATGGATTTCGAAAGCGACGAGGGCAAGCGCATCGTCAAGAAGCTCGCGGCAAAGTCGGACATCCTGATCGAGAACTTCAAGGTCGGCGGGCTCGCCAAGTTTGGCCTCGACTACAAGAGTCTCGCGCCCGACAACCCGCGCCTGATCTATTGCTCGGTCACCGGCTTCGGCCAGGACGGCCCCTACGCCGCGCGCGCTGGCTATGACCTGATGGCGCAAGGCATGGGCGGCCTGATGGATCTCACCGGCATGGCCGACGGCCCGCCGACCCGTGTTGGCGTTGCGATTACAGATGTCGTCACCGGCTGTTATTCGGTCATCGGCATTCTGGCGGCCATGGCAGAGCGCGAGAAGACCGGCAAAGGCTGTTACGTCGACACCGCGCTGGTCGACACCACCGTCGGCGTGCTGGCCAATCAGGCGCTGAACTATCTCGTGTCGGGCCAGGTGCCGCAGCGCATCGGCAACTCGCATCCCAATATCGTGCCGTATCAGGAGTTCCCGGTTTCCGACGGCCATATCATCATCGCCACCGGCAACGACAATCAGTTCGTCAAACTGTGTCAGGCGCTGGGCGCGCCGGAGCTGGGCGCCAATCCCGCCTACAAGGATAATGTCAGCCGCCTGAAGCTGCGCCACGAACTGGTGCCGAAGCTCTACGCGCTGACCTCGAAGCTGACGCGCAAGCAATTGCTCGACAAACTCGAAGAGCTGAAAGTGCCGGCTGGTCCGATCAACAATCTCGAGCAGGTGTTCAACGATCCGCAGGTGCTCTATCGCGGCATGAAGCTCGATCTGCCGAACCCAGCCGCCAAAGGCGGCACCAGTCCGGGCGTGCGTACGCCGATCGTGATGGATGGCTGGCGCGCGGCGTCCGACAAGCCCGCGCCGCGGCTCGGCGAACACACGGCCGAGATTTTGAAAGAGATCGGCGAAGCTTAATTTTATCGGCGCATGATCTTATCCGAAAACCGGTTCCCACTTTTCGGGATCATGCGCGTTACCACGTCAGCGTTCGGGCGTTCTCGGCAAAGATAAAGCTCTGGGTATAGCCCGGCCGGCCCATCTGCACGCCGGCCACCAGGTCATCCATCTTCAGGCCGAACTCAGCCATGCACGGGCCGCACATCAGCACGATGCCGCCGTCGCGGATGAAGTCGGCGACGATCTCGCGCGGCGCACGTTGCATCGACGGCTTCATCTCCTGCTCGCCTGTTTTGGCCGCAAGCTTGACCGCGTCGAGATTGAGAAAGATCGCGACCGGGTGACCCTGCTTCAACGTAGCATGCGCGAAGTGCAGTCCCATCCAGCCGCGCCATGAATCGCCGGTGGTCATATTGATGAACAGCGGATTTTTCTGCGGCGCACTGGCGGCGATCTGGTCGGCGTCATGCGCCTGTCCGCGAGGACCTGCGAATGCCAAAGTCAGTCCGGCCATCAAGCCGAGCGCGAATAATCCTGAGCGTCGCATACGTCACCCCATCGAAAGCCGGCACGGCGATGTTGCCACGCCTCCGACGATGGCTAAAGGCCCTTGACCCCTGCCCCACGGCGGGAGGACGCTTGCCATAAGCCGGCGCAGCTCAAGCGACCGGCAACCCCGGGGGAGACGATGAAAGTACTTTTCAAAGCGGCTTTCGCTTGTGCGATTTCCATCGCTGCGTTTCCGGCGATCGCCGCCGATGCGCCGCGCTTCGAGGTCGACGCGTCCTGGCCGAAAACCCTGCCGAACAACTGGATCATGGGTCAGGCCGCCGGCGTCGCAGTCGACGCGCAGGATCATGTCTGGGTCATCCAGCGGCCGAAGACACTGACCGACGATGAGAAGGCCGCAAGCCTCACGCCGCCGCGCACCAAATGCTGCGTGCCGGCGCCGCCGGTGATGGAATTCGATGCCGATGGCAAGCTCGTCCGCGCCTGGGGCGGGCCCGGCGAAGGCTATGACTGGCCGGAGAATGAACACGGCATCAATATCGATTCCAAAGGTTTTGTATGGGTCGCCGGCAACGGCAACAATGACGGTCTTGTGCTGAAATTCACCCGCGAGGGCAAATTCGTCATGCAGATCGGCAAGAAGGGGCCGCAGACCAACAGTCTCGATACGTCACGGCTCGGCCGCCCGGCCGATACCGAGGTCGACCCCACGACCAACGAACTCTACGTCGCCGACGGCTATCAAAATCATCGCGTCATCGTGTTCGATGCCGACACTGGCGCCTTCAAACGCATGTGGGGCGCCTATGGCAAGCCGCCGGCCGACGAGAAGGTCACCTACAATCCGTCGGCGCCGCCGAACCAGCAGTTCGGCAATCCGGTGCACTGCGTGCGTATCTCGAAGGACGGGCTGGTCTATGTCTGCGACCGGCAGAACGACCGCATCCAGGTGTTCCGCAAGGACGGCACCTTCGTGAAGGAGTTCATCGTCGCCAAGGATACGCTGGCCAACGGTTCAGTGTGGGATCTGCGGCTGTCGATCGATCCGGCGCAGACCTTCCTGTTCAATGCCGATGGCGCCAACAATGAAGTGCGGACGCTGCTGCGCGACAACGGCGAGATCATCGCCGCCTTCGGCCGCAACGGCCGTCAGGCCGGCGAATTCCACTGGGTGCACAATCTCGCTGTCGACAGCAAAGGCAATCTCTATACGACCGAGGTCGACACCGGAAAGCGCGCGCAGAAATTCCGCGCCCTGCCCGCGCGCTAGCGCCGCCGCACGCTGACGGACTGCAATACGACTTCGTCGCCTCGCCACGCCAGGCGGATCGACGCATGTCCGCTTTCGGGCGACGCCTTGCCGCTGCCCGGCCGCCACAGTGGCGTCGCGGCCGTCATGCGCCGGTAATCCGGATAGATGCCTTGCAAGGCGCGGAGGTCTTTCGGCAGGCGCTTGGCCAGCGCGTCCAGCCATGACGCGGTGTCGGCAAGACGCCACGCCCTCTTGTGCCTGACATAAAGCCGTTCGCGATTGAAATTTCCGGTTCCCGTATCGTAGCCGGGAAACAGCAGCAGCGTTTTGCTTGGTGTCTTGATAAACTTAGGATCGGAAAACGGCCCGCCGATATTTTCCGGCACGAACAAAATCCGGAGTTGGTTATTGCCGATGCGCTCGAACAACAGCACCCGCCCGCCCATCGAGCCGCCGCCTTCGGTGGTGAAGGCATAGCGCACGTAATCGAAGGTACGACCATCGAAAGTGCCGACAGTGCCGAATCTGGCGAGTTGGCAAGGCCGCTCGGCAATCGGATCGGCGTAGTCCGGCAGACAGCCACTGCGCGCTGTCGCGGCCTGCACGACGCGCGGTGCATTCGCTGCCGCTTCGAAGTCGGGATCGGCGAGTGCCGGCGATGTCAGCGCCGACACCACCATCAAGGCGGCGGCGCGCGCCGCTATCATTGTCCGCCGCCGTCGCAGGTCGTGAGCTGATTGCTGCAGATGTGGCGGACCCAGCCGCGCATCGGCTTGTCTTTGCCGGGCGGCGGATTGAGCGAGGGTGCCAATCGGATGGTCACGTCGGTGAACTTGCCCTGGCAGCCATGCACCTGAAGAATCGCGAAACTGTCGGGCCCATAGCCGTTGCCATCGATCTCGCCGGACAGGCTCGCCACGTCTTGGCTGTCGTCACTTGGCTTGGCGCGAAGCTTCAAACTGCCGATGGTACCGGCGATCAACCGGCCGGACATCCAGCCACGCAGCTTGACGTCGCCTTTGTCGGATTTGTAGTCGATCAGCAGCCAGCCGTCTTTCGATCCGAAAATTTCGAACTCGGCGCCCACCACCTCGCCGCTGTCATCGAGTTTTCCCATTGCTGGCAAGCGCCCGATCACCGGCGCGGTTGCCCGTGGCCCGGCGCGCACATTGGTGCCCTTCGGATCGCGGTCGTTGTTGTAGCCCCGGGTCGAACATTGCGTCGCGCCGCTGGTGTCGAGGACCGGCTGGCCGATCGCCGGACCGGCGACGGCAGCAAGGCAAATCGCGACAAGAGCGGCGTTTCGCAAGATCATCCGCTTCCTATGCGACCGCCGTCGGCGCCAGAGCCTCGATGTCGGTCGCGATATCGATCACCACGGGGCGGTTGGCGGCGAGCGCCTGCTTGAGGGCCGGAGCGATGTCGCTGGCCTTCTCGACGCGGATGCCGAGCGCACCCATGTCTTCGGCGATCTTGGCGAAGTTCGTCTGGTTATAGGTCCAGAGTTCGCGGGAGCGGTTGTCGGCATCGTGATCGGAATAGACGCGATCGAAGCCGCGCTTGGACTGATTGCCGCCGCCGTTGTTGTTGACGATGGTGATCGAGTTGAGTTTCCAGCGCACCGCCGTTTCGATTTCGCCGATGTGATACCAGAAGCCGGCATCGCCGGTGAAAACGATGACCGGGCGATCCGGGCACGCCGCCTTGGCGCCGATGCCGGCGCAGAACGCCCAGCCGAGATGGCCGGCGCTGCGGATGTAGCTCTGGGTCGGCGTGCGTACATCGTAGAGACCGCCCATCCACATGCCGGCGTGGCCGGTATCGACGATGACGATCGCATCATCGGGCACGTTCTTCGTCAATTCATGACAGATGCGCGCCGGGTTGATCGGCACGGTGTCGGATTCCAGCAACGACTTGTATTTCGTCGTCCAGTCGCTGCGCAGCGTGGCGATTTCCTTGATCCAGGCCTGGCGCTTGGTGGCGCTGGTCTTGTCGATCTGGCCGAGCATGCGCACCAGCACCGCCTTGGCGTCGCCCAAGACGCTCGCCTGCAGCGGATAATTGCGGCCAAGCGACTCCGGCTCGATGTCGATCTGGATGGCCGGCGTGCCGATCTTCGGCACCGCCCAGAAATGCGTCGTCATGCCGCCGGTCTCGGTGCCGATGAAGCAGACGAGATCGGCGCGGTTGACGGCAAGGTTGGCGCTTTCGCGCGAATAGCTGCCGACCACGCCGACCGACAGCGGATTGGTGCCGGGGATGACGTCCTTGGCGTTGAGCGAAGTGGCAATCGGAATTTGCAGCGCTTCGGCGAGCGCCACCAGTTCGCGCGCCGCACCCGACGAGCGTACGCCGCCGCCGGCAACAATGATCGGCCGCTCGGCCTTCTGCAGGATATCGAGCGCGGCTTTGACGTGGGCCGCTTCCGGTTCGGGGCGGAACGGCGGCACCTTGGCGAACTGCGTCTCGACGATGCCGTCCATCTCGGCTTCCTCGAGATCGACCTGGCCTTCGTTGCCGCGGAATTGCAGATGCACGGGACCGGGCGCACCGGAGGTCGCGACGCGGAACGCCTGGCGGATCATGTCGGGAAAACGCGACACGTCGTCGATGGTGGCGTTCATCTTGGTGACCGGCTCGAACGCCGGGATGTCGTCGATTTCCTGATAGAGCTTGCGGAATTTCGTTTTCGGATCGCGACCGCCCGTCATAGCGATCACCGGCGAATGCGCGAGGAAGGCATCGCGCAAACCGGCGGCGAGATTGAGCGCGCCGATCACCTGCGCCATGCAGATGCCGGGCTTGCCCGACGCCCGCGCATAGCCGTCGGCCATATAGGCTGCGGATTTTTCACCGTGACAGTGCACGCGCGCGATCTTGGTGCGGCGCTCCATTTCGGCAAAGGTTCGCCGCAGCACCGCCGGCACCATGAAGACGTGGGTGACGCCGTAACCCGCCAGCATCTCGGCAAGAACTTCGGCGCCGACGCGTTTCGCATTGTGTCCAACGGTACTCATTGTCTTGGTCTCTCTTCTTCGTTCAATCGGGTTTGAAGTTCATCGCCACGCCATTGATGCAATAGCGCAGGTGCGTCGGCGGCGGTCCGTCCGGGAAAACATGACCGAGATGACTGCCGCAGCGGCTGCAATGGCATTCGGTGCGCAGCATGCCGTGGCTGCGGTCTTCGGTGTTCTCGACGGCGCCGGCCTCCGGATCGTTGAAGCTCGGCCAGCCGGTGCCGCTCTCGAATTTCTTCTTGGAGACGAACAAAGGCTGATCGCAGCCGGCACAGGTGAAAGTACCGGCCCGCTTTTCGAAGTTAAGCGCGCAGCTGCCCGGCCGCTCCGTGCCGTGCTGGCGCATGATGTAAAACTGCTCCGGCGTGAGCAGTTTCTTCCACTCGGCTTCGGTGTGGGTGACGGGATAGACCTTGGTGTCCATGATTTCCTCCTTTTTCACCCTCCCCTGGAGGGGGAGGGTCGCGAGCGAT
>CAISIV010000292.1 GCA_903885555.1 uncultured Hyphomicrobiales bacterium | reverse complement strand
GATCAAGCCTACTTCAACCTGCTGCCAATCCGCATGGCAGCCTAACCCCGGCAGAGGCTCCACTTATCGACGCGGAGAATCTGTTCAGACAACCGGGACCAGCTCAGTCATCATTCTTCCGGTCATCCGGATCGAGCGCGACCCCGACGGGTCGAACGGTCTCGAGCCGACCACCGGCAATAGCGCCGGCCGTAAGCGCCGTCGTCGCGCCGTTCGCTGACCGATGCAGGTCCGGCGCCGACACGGTCTCGTGCTGGCGGCCTTCGTGCTGCTTGCGGGATGCTCGAACGGCGATTTTGGTGAAGTGCGCCCCATGCTGGTGCGCGATGATGTTCACGATTGGCTCGGGCCCGCCGCTGTCGCGCCCAACTTGCCCTCCAGCTTCGAATTGACAGACGATGAGCGCAAGTTGCGCGATCTCGCCTTTCCCCTGATCGAGCCGCCTTACGATCGCCAACGGCCTTCTTCGGTGATGCTCGAATACGGCACGGCCGGTACCGCCGGCGTCACCCGCACCAGTTACGCCGACTATCTGCTAAGCGAGCGCCACCGGTCGCCCGCCGCACGCTATGCCCGGATCACCGACGACATCCGCAACGACACGACGCGTCTGCCGCAGTTCTTCGAAACCGCGGCGCGCGTCATGGATATCGACGGCAAGCGCAAGAAGAGCCTGGCTTATGTGTCGAGTCTGTCGGCCGGCGAACGGGATCAGGCTTTGCGCCGCATTCGCGAGAACACATCGCTGATTGCGCTGGTCCGCACCCGGCTGGCGCAACGCATCGGGGCCTATCGCTTTGCGCTCGAGCGTCTCGTCATCATGACGCCATCCAACCAGGCGGTCGAAGCCGAGCAAGCACTCAATCAGTTGCAGGCTCTTGTGGTTCGCTACCAGTCGCCGCCGCTGCCTTGGGTGCGCGAGCAGAGCCTGGCGTCGTCCCGCTGATCGTTACCTAGCGCGAAGGTTTTGCGTCGTTCTGCTGGACGCATCGGGCTGCGCCGATAGCGCTTTGCGCCATGGGCAACAGGCCGGGCTCCGGGGCTAAAGCACGAATAGCAATCAAACCCGTCAGCGTTGGCGACTCCACGATCAGCCGGTCGGCGGCGGTGATCTCTTCGTCTTCAGGCAAATTGTTGTGCTGTTCGACGGTCATTAACTCAAGTTCGATGACGCGCCGGCCCGCGGCACGGTCGTTGATCGCATAGTAGGCGACATCGTAGCGCGTGTAGAACGAGATCGAGGTATAGGCGAGGCTGACCGGAACGGTAAGTTTCAGGGAGCCTTGCGAAAGATCGTAACGGCAGACGGCGCTGGCAAACGCCGGATCCATGAACGGCATCGGCGCCGCATCCGGCGTCGGCGCGGCGAGGACGGTGACGGTGTTGAGCGGCGCGACCGGCGTCAGCCGCGAATAGGCATCCTGCGTCGCCGTGCGCGGCATGATGATGACGGTGGCCAGATGCACGATGCCGCCGAGCAGCGCGCCGCCGAGGAACAGAAGCAGCCACCGGATCATCGGCAACCCCTCGTGGTGACAGCCGGCATTGGAACTTCGCGTCCGGCTTTGGTCGAGACGCCGACGGCGGTGTCGTAAAACCTCAGTACGAGGGCATAACGCTCGACGCCGCCGGTCGGCAGCCAGTTGCCGGGATCGGCGCGCGGCGCCACCGCGATCTCAAAGCTGCCGTCGGCGTTGCGAACGATCTCCTGACTTGTGAAGCCGAAACGGTTGACCGAGTTGGCCGCGAGCTGTCCTTGAGCGTTGTAAAGAGTGAGGGTCCAGAAGCGCGCTGCCGGGGTGACGCCCGAGACAAGGACATCGCAACGTCCATCGAGGATCTTGCCGTTATCGTCCGTCTGGGTGGTGAACGACACGCCGTCGCCCAGCGCGACCGGCAATTGGCCGGTCCGCGCGATTGTCGCCCGCGCGTAAGGGTCGGCTTCGACGGTGCCGGTCTTGGGCCAGGCGGTCCAGGCGCCGATCGTCAGCGCGCCGAAGGCCGCGCCGCGGGTCAGCGCAAGATACGTCGCGCCGAGGCCGACGAACGCGGCGACAGCAAGGGCAAACAGCGATCCGAGAAGCAGCCGCACGATCGATCCGCTGGTACTGGGGAAATTTGATTCGCGTGAGGGAGACTACGCCGGAGAGGGCGGAGCGGCTAATTAGTTCCGGCTGTCCCGTGGCTCCAGCGCCACAGCAACGGCGCCGGTTTTGGGAAGCTCCGAAACCTGTTTCTTCTTCTCGGTGGAAACGGTCGGGATTGACGGCCCCAGAGCACGCTGGGCGTCATCCATCAAACGTTCGACGCGGACCAGGATATCGGCGCCGCGCTTGCTGAGAATGGCCGGGCGGGGTGGCACCGGGTCGCCGGATTTCGCTTTGGCATCGGCCACGGCCGGCTGCTGGCGGGCCGGCGGCACCGGAACGCCGGGCAACTGCTTCACCTCGATGCCCTGGTGGGCATATTCCATAATGGTGTGCCACGTCATCGCCGGCAGCGCGCCGCCGGTCATACGGTTGGTCGATGAGTAGTCGTCGTTGCCGAACCAGATGCCGCAGACGAAATTGCCGGTGTAGCCCATGAACCAGGCGTCGCGGTAAGCGTTGGTGGTGCCGGTCTTGCCGGCCGCCGAGATGCCGTCGAGCCGCGCGCGGCGCGCCGTTCCGGCTTCCACGACGTTGTTCATCATCTTGATCATGTCCATCGCGACCTGCGGCGCTACGACCTGGCGCGGCTGCGGACCGTCGCGATCGAAACGCCAGACCAGTTCGCCGGCGCCGGTGCGCACTTCGAGAATGGCGTGCGGCGTCACGGCCTTGCCGAGATTGGGGAAGGTGGCATAGGCGCCGGTGTGCTCAAGCACGTTGACTTCGTCGGCGCCGATCGGCAGCGACGGCGTGTCGGGCAGCGGGCTCTTGATGCCGAACTTGCGCGCGGTCTCGACAATACGATTACGACCTAGTTTCGGATTGCCGTCGCCGATCGAGATAGACAGCCGCACCGCGACCGTGTTGACCGAATGCGTCAGCGCCGAGATCAGCGTCATCGATCCGCCATAGCCGCCGCCGTAGTTGTGCGGACACCAGTTGCCGAGACAGATCGGTGCATCGACCACAATAGATGTTGGCTTGTAGCCGTGCATCAGCGCGGTGGCGTAGACGTAAGGTTTGAACGACGAGCCAGGCTGGCGCATCGCGTCGGTGGCGCGATTGAACTGACTGGCGCCGTAGTCGCGGCCGCCGACCATGGCGCGCACCGAACCGTCGTTTTCCATCAGCACCGATGCGGCCTGGGTGGCGTGATATTCCTGACCGTACTGGCGCAGCGAATTTTCCACCGCGGCATCCGCGACCTTCTGCATATTGCTGTCGAGCGCCGTGCGCACGACGAACACACGCTCGGTCATCGACTTCGGGAAGGTATCGACGAGCTTCTTCATTTCGTCGAAGGCCCAGTCGAGATAATAATTCGGCGAGCGCTCGTCGCGACGATCGACGGGGGTGGCGGGGCGGCGGCGGGCGCCGAACACCTGACCCTCGGTCATGAATCCCGCCTCGACGAGGTTGTCGAGCACGACGTTGGCGCGGGCCCGCGCGGCCGGCAGATTGACGTGCGGCGCGAACTTGGTCGGCGCCTTGAACAGGCCGGCCAGCATGGCGCCTTCGGCCAGGTTCACATCGCGCGCCGACTTGTTGAAGTAATACTGCGCCGCCGCATCGACGCCGAAGGCGCCGCCGCCCATGTAGGCGCGGTCGAGATACAGTTTGAGAATCTCGTTCTTGGTCAGGCGCGCTTCCAGCCACATGGCGAGGAAGGCTTCCTTGATCTTGCGGTCGATGGTGCGCTCGTTCGACAGAAACAGGTTTTTGGCGAGCTGCTGCGTCAGCGAGGAGCCGCCCTGGCGCACGCCGCCGGCCTGCGCGTTGGTGACGAGCGCGCGCAATGTGCCGGCGATATCGATGCCGAAATGCTCGTAGAAGCGCCGGTCTTCGGTGGCGAGCACGGCCTTGATCAAACTGTCGGGAAACTGGTCGAGCGGCACCGAGTCGTTATGCTTGATGCCGCGCGAACCCACTTCGTTGCCGTGGCGATCGAGGAAGGTCACCGCCAGGTCGGACTTCTTCAGCCAGTCGTCTTCCGAGGTGAGCTGGAACGCCGGCACCGCGAGCGCCAGCAGCAGCAGGACGCCGACCGTGCCGTGCGTGGCCGCTTCCGACAGCAGTTCGTTGCTCCAGCGCCGCCAGCCGGAGACGTGGAAGCGGTCCATGAAGGTGGAAAACCGCTCATAGCCCTCGCGGATGCCGGAGAGCGAGCGAAACAGGCTGAAGTCGACCCAGGCGTCGAGCCCGAGCAGACGGCGCTTGAGATTGGGCTTCCAGTCCTCGGGGAAAAGATCGCGCAAGGCGGCTCGTCTCTGTCAGGGGTGCGGCCAAAAACACCAAGGGCACATGCCGCGAAGCAGCAAATTACCCTATGGGGGGTCCCCAAGCCAATGGTGGCAAGGGGTTAATGTACGGCAGGGTGAACGGGAATTGCGGTGAAAGAACGCCTGTCGGAGGACTGCGCGGACACCCGAGCTGCAAGGGTCTCTAGTGTTGCGTGTTGAAAGAAAGATCGAGTCCCGCGTAAAACGAGGACAGCGGGGAATACCCAATGGAAACTATGATTTCCACGAAATTTTCAAAACGAATCAGGTAGTTATTGAACTTCTGGAATTCTTGTGCGATAAAGAACATATCAAGAACGAGTTATGGGGATTCACGACATGGCCCTCACTTCCATCGAAGTATGTGCTGGTGCTGGCGGGCAGGCGCTTGGGCTCGAAAAGGCGGGCTTCAAGCATGAAGCCTTGGTGGAAATTGACAAGGATTGTTGTGCAACGCTTCGGCTGAATCGTCCGAATTGGAATGTTGTCCAGAGATTGCGCGGCTCGCGGGCGTCACCGAGCGCACGATCTATAAATATGTCGAGAAGCATGGCTGGAAAAGGCGCTATCGCGTGGTGGCTCGTGACGAGGCCGTGGCGCGCGCCAATCGCGGCCGGCATAGGCTGCCGTCGCCGGATCTTGCGCCGGTGAAAGGCGCGGGCGGGCGCTTCATTCGCCGCGAGGATTGCGACAAGCCGATTGCGGTTGGGCTCCAGGCCACCGATCCGACCGCTGCCAAGCTCGCCGCCGCCGCGTGCGGCGGGGCCGCGCATCTGTCCGCCGTGGCGCAGGCCGCTGCGGAGGAAGCACAACGCGCCGAGCGGCTCATCAGCGCCATCGACGTCACTAACCTCGTGCTGAAAAATCTCGTCGAGCATCGCCGGGAATGCGCGGGGAAAGCGGCGTCGCCGATCAGCGATCGCGCTGAGTCGTTGCTGGTTGATCTGTTCGCGCTGTCGTTGAAGCAGTGGGAGCCCTGGATGCCGGGCGGTCAGCCTCGCGCTGCAGACTGACGAGCGCTTCCTCCCCAGAACTGGGTAGATATTATCCTGTCGTACCAATGTGTTATGCGGCGAACTGACCATATCGCGCTGCAGTGACGTTATGGTAGATCCCAGTCAGGGACGATATTCGGGGAAGGCGCTGACCGCATGATCGGGATTGTCCGCATTGCTCTGCGGCGGCCATACACCTTCGTGGTGCTGGCCCTGGTCATCATGATCATCGGGCCACTGTCGGCGATGCGCACGCCGGTCGATATCTTCCCTGACATTAAAATTCCGGTCATCGCCGTCATCTGGACGTATACGGGCCTGCCGCCGGATCAGATGGCCGGCCGCGTGCTCACCCAGTCGCAGCGCGGCATGACGACGACGGTCAACGACATCGAGCATATCGAGGCCACCGCCTATAACGGGCTCGGCATCATCAAGATCTTCTTCCAGCCCAACGTCGATATCCGCACCGCCAATGCGCAGGTGACGGCGGCGGTGCAGTCTCAGGTGCGGCAGATGCCGCCCAACATGACGCCGCCCGGTATTCTCAACTACAACGCTTCCACCGTGCCGATCATCCAGCTCGCGCTGTCGGGCTCCGGCATGTCCGAGCAGCAGCTCGCCGATTTGGGCCTCAACGTCGTGCGCACGCCTTTGATCTCGGTGCCGGGCGCGGCGATCCCGTTCCCCTATGGCGGTAAGACGCGGCAGATTCTGATCGATCTGGATTCGGAAGCCATGCAGGCGCGCGGCATTTCGGGGCAGGACGTTGCCAATGCGCTCGCCAACCAGAACCTGATTACGCCGGTCGGCACGCAGAAGATCGGCTCGTTCGAGTATGTCGTTCAGCTCAACAACGCGCCGTCGGTGATTTCCGAACTTGGCGACCTGCCGATCAAGGCGATGAACGGCGCCATCATCTACGTGCGCGACGTCGCCCAGGTGCGCGACGGCAATCCGCCGCAGACCAACATCGTGCATGTCGAGGGCGACCGCTCGGTGCTGATGCAGGTCCTGAAGAATGGCTCGGTGTCGACGCTGTCGATCATCGCCGGCATCAAGGACAAGGTGGCGGGACTTAAAGATATTTTGCCGCCCAATCTCAATGTCGCGCTGATCGGCGATCAGTCGGTGTTCGTGTCGGCCGCGATCAGCGGCGTCATCCACGAAGGCATCATCGCCGCGGCGCTGACCAGCGTCATGATCCTGATCTTCCTTGGGAGCTGGCGTTCGACCGTGATCATCGCCATCTCGATCCCGCTGTCGATTCTGGGTTCGATCGCGGCGCTGTCGGCGCTCGGCGAGACGCTCAACATCATGACGCTCGGCGGTCTGGCGCTGGCGGTCGGCATCCTGGTCGACGACGCCACGGTGACGATCGAGAACATCAACTGGCATCTGGAGCAGGGCAAGGACGTCGAAACCTCCATCATGGACGGCGCGGCGCAGATCGTGACACCGGCTTTCGTGTCGCTGCTGTGCATCTGTATCGTGTTCGTGCCGATGTTCTTCCTGCCGGGCGTGTCGCGCTTTTTGTTCGTGCCGATGGCCGAAGCGGTGATGGCGGCGATGATCTGCTCGTTCATCCTGTCGCGCACGCTGGTGCCGACCATGGCGTTCTATCTACTCAAGCCGCACGCACCGCACACCGACATGCACGGGCTCGACGGCGTAGCGCCGCCCTCGCGCAATCCGCTGGTGCGTTTCCAGCGCGGCTTCGAGCGGCGCTTCGAGCGCTTCCGGCTCGGCTATCGCGAACTGCTGACCATGGCGCTGGCGCGCCGCGCGGTGTTCGTTCCGGTGTTCCTGGCCCTGGTGCTGGGCTCGTTCGCGCTGACGCCGTTTCTCGGCCGCGACTTCTTTCCGGCGGTGGATTCCGGACAGATCCTGATGCACGCGCGGTTGCGCGTCGGCACGCGCGTGGAGGAGACCGCCAGCCAGTTCGCCGAAATCACCAAGGCGATCCGCCAGATCGTTCCGGCCAAGGATATCGGCACCATCGTCGACAATATCGGCTTCCCGGTCAGCGGCATCAACGTCACCTATAACGGCACCGGCACCATCGGTTCGCAGGATGGCGACATCCAGATCAAGCTCAATCCGGAACACGCGCCGACCGCCGAACTGGTCAAGACCTTGCACGAGGAACTGCCGCCGCGGTTTCCCGGTGTGACGTTCTCCTATCTGCCGGCCGATATCGTCAGCCAGATTCTCAATTTCGGTGCGCCGGCGCCGATCGACCTCCAGATCCGCGGCGCGAACGTCGCCGCCAACTACGCCTATGCGCAGAAGCTGCTGCTGGCGATGCGCCGCATTCCAGGGCTCGCCGACGCGCGCATTCAGCAATCGCTCGACGCCCCCGGCATCAATGTCGATCTCGATCGCACGCGCGCGCAATATGTCGGCGTGACCGCGCGCGACGTCACCAGCAGCATGGTGGTCAATCTCGCCGGCTCGAGCCAGGTGGCGCCGACCTACTGGCTCAATCCCGACACCAACGTGTCCTATTCGATCGTGATGCAGACGCCGCAGTATCAGGTCGACTCGCTGAACGCGCTGCGCAGCCTGCCGATCACCCCGACCGGCGCGCTGGCGCAGGCGCAGCTCGGCAACCAGGCGGCGACGCTCGGCGGCATGTCCGAGATCAACCGCGTGAGCCGCAGCGCCGTGGTCTCACAATATAATATCGCTCCGGTGATCCAGATTTATGCCACGACCCAAGGCCGCGACCTCGGTGCGGTCGCCGCCGATATTCAGGCGGTCGTGCAGCAATTCGCCGGCGAAAAGCCGAGAGGCGCCACTGTCGTGCTGGCGGGGCAGGTCACCACCATGGACAGCGCCTTCAGCGGCCTGCTGTTCGGCCTGCTCGGCGCCGTCGTGCTGATCTATTTGCTGATCGTGGTGAACTTCCAGTCGTGGAGCGATCCCTTCGTCATCATCACCGCGCTGCCGGCGGCGCTCGCCGGCATCGTGTGGATGTTGTTTGCCACCGGCACGACGCTATCGGTGCCGGCGCTCACCGGCGCCATCATGTGCATGGGTGTCGCCACCGCCAACAGCGTGCTGGTCATCAGCTTCGCGCGCGAACGCCTTGAAGTGCTCGGCGATCCCATCCAGGCGGCCCTCGAAGCCGGCTTTGTGCGCTTCCGCCCGGTTCTCATGACCGCGCTCGCCATGATCATCGGCATGGCGCCAATGGCGCTGGGCCTGGGCGAGGGCGGCGAACAAAACGCGCCGCTCGGCCGCGCCGTGGTCGGTGGCCTGATCTTTGCAACCATCGCAACGCTGATGTTCGTGCCTGTCGTGTTCAGTCTCGTTCACAAACGTGAAAACAAAGCCCTCGTACCTTCGCTCGGAGCGCCGCATGTCGCCTGATCAAGAACAGCCCGTCGTCACACGTCGCGGGCTGCGCATTGCCTTGGCGGCTATCGCCTTGGTGGCGATTGGGGTCGTCGTCGCAGGCATCACGACGCGGCGGATGGCCGATGCCCACCTGAGCGAATGGACCGAGAGCCAGGCATTGCCGGTCGTCGCGGTGGCAAAGCCGGATATCCGCACCAAGAAAGCGTCGATCGAGCTTCCTGGCCGGCTGGAAGCCTATTCGCAAGCGCAGATGTTTGCCCGCGTTAGCGGTTACATCAAGGAAATGAAGGTCGATATCGGCACCCCCGTGAAGGCAGGACAACTGCTGGCCGAGATCGACGCGCCGGACCTCGATCAGCAGATCACGCAGGCCGAAGCCGATGTTTCCAGCGCGCAGGCCAACGCCACGCTCGCCCGCGGCATTCTGGAGCGCGGACAATCGCTGATCACCTCCGGTGCGGTGTCGAAGCAGGCGCTCGACCAGCGCGCCGCCGATGCCGACAACCGGCAGGGTCTGGTCAAATCGCTGCAGGCCAATCTCGAGCGGTTGCGCGTGCTGGAGAAATACAAGCGCATCACCGCGCCATTCGACGGGCTGGTCACGGCGCGCAATACCGACGTCGGCGCGCTGATCAATGCCGGCTCGAGCGGCGGCCCGGCGCTGTTCGTCGTCTCCGACATCAGCAAGCTCCGCGGTTATATCAACGTGCCGCAGAACTACGTGCCGAGCATCAAGGTCGGCACCAAGGCTGAAATCTCTGTGCCGGAATATCGCGGGCGCACGTTCCCTGCGACGGTCGAAGCCTCGGCGCAGGCGGTGGATCCGATGTCGGGCACCACCCGCATGCTGCTGGCGGTCGAAAATGCCAAAGGGGAGCTGATGACCGGCGGCTTCGGCACGGTGCGTCTCGAACTGCCCAGCGCGGACGGCACGGTGAGCGTGCCGGCCAGCGCTTTGATCTTCAATCAGGCCGGCTTGCGCGTCGCCACCATCGGCGCCGATGGCCGCGTCGTGCTCAAGACCGTGACCATCGCCCGCGATCTCGGCAAGGAAGTGGAAATCGGTTCGGGCCTGACCGCCAGCGACCGTGTCATCGCCAGCCCGCCGGACGGTATCGCTGCCGGCGATCAGGTGCGCATTGCCGGGGAGCCGGCCTTGCCCAAGGCGGCATCGGACGCGCCGAAGCCCAAACCGCGTGGGTAATTGCCACCCGGCTGAACTGGCTTATCCACGGGCACTCCACGCCGATCATGACGGAACTCGATCCACGGTCTACAAGGACCGCGAAGGATTCCGAGATGCCCCCCAAGCCTGCTGTAAAGCCTGTCGCAAAACCCGCTCTCAAGGCCGCCAAAACCTTTGCTTTGGCGCCGGTCAAGCCCGCGCCGGAGCCGTTCTGGCGCACCAAGGCCATGGCCGCGATGACGGCCAAGGAGTGGGAGAGTCTGTGCGACGGCTGCGGCCGCTGCTGCCTCAACAAGCTGACCGATGTCGACACCAACGAGACCGTCTACACCGACGTCGGCTGCACGCTGCTCGACGGCCAGACCTGCCGCTGCACCGACTATAAGAACCGCCAGGCCAAGGTGAGCGACTGCGTGCGGCTCACCCCGCGCAACATCAAAAGGCTGACCTGGCTGCCGCCGACCTGCGGCTACAAGCTCGTCGCCGAAGGCCGCGATCTGTACTGGTGGCACCCGCTGGTGTCGGGCGACCCCGACACGGTGCACGCCGCCGGCATCTCGGTGCGCGGCCGCGTCGCGGCGAGCGAGACCGACGTGCCCGACGAGAAGCTCGAGGATTACATCGTGAAGTGGCCGGGCAAGTGGCCCAAAGGCGCGAAGGCGAAGGTGGCGCCGAAGTAAACTCAACGCTCGCGCGGCGCGATCGGCACGTCATAAGCCTGTGCCGGTGAGCCAAAACTGAAGTGCCACCATTCGCGAAAATAGTTCGTAAAGCCCTGCACGCGCATGGCGTTGCCGAGCAGGCTGCGCCAGCGCTTGGCCTCCGCCGAAACGGTGGCGTTGGCGGTGTGGCTTTTGCTGTCGAAGCAGTCGAAGCCGGCGCCCATGTCGACGCTTGAGTCCGGCACGCGGTTCGCCGCGGTGCAGGGGCCATAGGCCGCGCCGGTGTCGTAAGGCGGCTTGGTCCAGGCCGGCAGGCGGATCAGAGTCAGGTCGACGGCGGTGCCGGTCGAATGCGCCGAGCGCGACGAGATATAGCCGGAAAACAGCGTGCGCTTGTCGAGCGCCGGGTAGAAGCGTTTGGTGCGGCCGTCCTCAGGGGCCCGCGCCCAGCGCGCCATCGCCGCCACTGCGCGGGTCGGGCGGTAGCAGTCGTAGACTTTCAGGGAAAGCTTTTGCGCGGCGAGGCCGGCCTGCACCTTGTGCAGCGCTTCGGCGACATCGCGGCGCAGGATGCACTCGGGCGCGTCATAGCCCGGCAATTTGCCGCCGGTGAAATTGTCGTTGGTGGCATAGCGCATGTCCTGCGCGATGCTGGGGTCTATATCGCGCAGATAGACGAGGCCGCCTGGCAGTTCGCGGGCGATCGCTGGCAGAGTGAGAAAAACCAGCGTGAGGACGAGGAGGGCGCGCATCGATTCGGGTTCCGAAGGGTGCGGCAGTTTGCGCCCGGGCGTGTTCTCATACCACCCCCGCATCATTCGGCATTGCCAAGGCTGGCTTCAAGCGGCATCTAGCATCTATGGACGAGCGCACCGAAAAGCCCAAAGCCCCCGCCGCAAAAGCGCACAAAGCCGCGGCGCGTACGCTCACTCATCCGGAAATCCGCACCATCGTCATCGGCATCATGCTGACGATGTTTTTGGGCGCGCTCGACCAGACCATCGTCGCCACCGCGTTGCCGACCATCGGCCGGCATTTCAACAATCTCGACGATCTGTCCTGGGTGGTGACGGCTTACCTGCTGACCGGTACCGCCTCGACGCCGCTCTACGGCAAGTTGTCGGACATCTACGGCCGCCGCGGCATCATGCTGCTGGCGATCGTCATTTTCATTGCCGGCTCTGTGGCCTGCGCGATGGCGCCGAGCATGACCTACCTGGTGCTGGCGCGCGCGCTGCAAGGTCTCGGCGGCGGCGGCCTGATGGCGCTGGCGCAGACCATCATCGCCGATATCGTCTCGCCTCGCGAACGCGGGCGCTATCAGGGGTACATCGGCGCGGTGTTCGCGACCTCGTCGGTCGGCGGGCCGGTACTCGGCGGTTTTCTCACCGAGCATCTCGACTGGTCGCTGATCTTCTGGATCAACGTGCCGCTCGGCCTCGCCGCGCTCGGCATGACCTCGAGCGCGCTGCGCATGGTGCCGTATCAGCCACGCAAACACCGGCTCGACATCATCGGCGCGCTGCTGCTGATTTTGGCGTCGGTCGCGCTGCTGCTGGCGCTGTCGTGGGGCGGTCGGCATTTCGACTGGATCTCGTGGCAGCTCGGCGCACTGTTTTTATCGTCAGCGATTTTGTGGGGCCTGTTCGCGTGGCGGCTGGTGGCGACGGACGAGCCGTTTTTGCCGCTGACGGTGCTCGGCAATCCGGTGGTGCGCTGCGCGGCGCTGGCCGGCGCCTGCAACATGGGCACGCTGGTCGGCATGACGATTTTCATTCCGTTGTATTTCGAAGTGGTGCTGCATCTCTCGGCCAGTCAGTCCGGCATGGCGCTGACCCCGCTGATGAGCGCGACCGTGGTGTTCTCCACCATCACCGGCCGGCTGATGATGCACATGGAGCACTACAAGCGCGTGTCGCTGATCGGGCTGGCCGTGGCGATATTTTGCCTTGGTCCGCTGGCGATCTGGCCGGGCACGATGCCGATCGTGGTGGTGCTCATTCTGCTGACGATCATCGGCGCCGGCTTGGGCACGGTGTTTCCGGTGTCGACGGTGTGTTTGCAGAACGCCGTGTCGCGTTCGCAGATGGGCATTGCCACCGGCGCGGCCAACTTCTTCCGCGCGCTGTTTTCGGCGCTGGTCGTCGCGGTGCTCGGCGCGATCGTGCTGGGAGGCCTCGGCGGCGTCACCGGCATGTCGGTCGAGATGCTGGCACGATCATCATCGGCCAATGAGCTGAGCTATGCTTTCCGTTTCGTGTTCCTGGCCTGCGGTCTGGTGCTGGCCTTCGGCCTGGCCTTCCTGATCTCGATGGAAGAAAAGCCCTTGAAGGGGCCGGGCTCGCCATCGGGCGGCGCCACCGCGCCGACGGCGCCGGCCACGCCGATCCCTGAAGAGTGGGGCATCGGCAAAACGCCGCGCGCGCATAACTAAAACAAAAACCCCGACCGTTAGGCCGGGGTTTTCATTTGTGCGACGAGCGATCGCGCTATTCGCAGAACTTACAAGGCGGGAAGTCGCGGCTGTATAACGGCTGCGCCAGGAACTTCTCCTTGCCGTAGGTCCAGAACTGGCTGACGTTCGGATAGGTCTTGACCACGGTGTTCCAGAGTTCGTCCTTGTCGTAGCCGAACATCTTCTTCTTCTCGACCTTCTTGATGTAGATGTTCTGGATCGGGTTGCGCATGTCGTCGAAGCTGACCGGCCCGCGCGGCGTGTCGAGCTTGAGCGCGCCCATCATCTTGAGGAACTCTTCCTGGCCCGGCCACTTGCCGCCGGTCTTCTTCATTACCTCGTGGATCATCTTGGCGGTCGAATAGTTGCTCTCGGAGAAATAGGACGGCACCTTGCCGTACTTGGCGCGGTAGTCCTTGACGAACTTCTCGTTGGCCGGCGTCTGGATCGCGGCGCTGTAGTGCAGCGCCGAGAAGTCGCCGATGACTTCGTCCGACATGAAGGGCAGGGCGAACTCGTCATAGCTGGTGCCGCCGCCGAGGATGGTCTTCTTGAAGCCCGCCGCGCGCAACTGCTTGGGGAACTGCGCCGCCATCGGCCCGACCATCAGCGTGAACACCGCGTCGGCGTCCGGCTTGATGGTGGAGATGTAAGGCCCGAAGTCCTTGTTGCCGAGCGTCGGCCAGATTTTCTGGATGACCTTGCCGCCGCAATCCTCAAACACCTTCTGGAAGCCGCCGACCGACTCGTAGCCGAACGCATAATCGGCCGCGACCGCGACGACCTTCTTGTAGCCTTGCTCGCAGGCCCAGGCGCCGAGCGCGTGGTGAGGCTGCGAACTCGACCAGCTGGTGCGGAAGAAATACGGAAACTTGCTGGCCTCGCGTTGCGTCAGATCGTCCGATGCCGGCACCGAGGCGAGATAGATGGTTTTTTCCGCGGTGCTCACCGGCGCCAGCGCATAGCCGGTGGAGGCGAGCACGCCGCCGATGAACATGTGCACCTTGTCGCTGAGGATGAGCTTCTTGGCCTTGGTGACGCCGAGATCGGGCTTGGCCTGATCGTCTTCGACGATGAGTTTCACCGTGGCGCCGGCGAAGTCGCCTTTGGTCTCGTCCAGATACATCTGGAAGCCGTCGACCATGTCCTTGCCGACCTGGGCAAAGCCGCCGGTCATCGGCGCGATAAAGCCGAGGCGCAGTTCTTCGGCCTTCGCGGGCGCGGCCGCGACGGCCAGTGTCAGCGCCGTGCCCATCAGCAACGGCGTCGCAATCTTGCAAAAGTTCATAGAGTCGTCCTCCCGAATGGTCCGGCGCGCCATCTCTTAGGGACGGTCATGCCGGGTGCAGCGTTTTCCCGATATCAAACGCTACCATTCCGCCTGTGGGGGCGGAAGCCCACTGAGGCAGCGGGCGGGTGGACATTGTCGAGGACGGAGGCCTTGGAGATTTCAGCGGCTGAAAATCGTGTCAGCTTCTGACCCAATGCGGTCATTGAGGCTCTTGCTGCGGCTAGCCGAACGCTGATGTTACGATTGTTTCGCGCGGCTGCGGGCCAGCGTATCGGATGGAAGCTCGCCAAACTGGAATTGATAGGCTTTGGCGAAGTGCCCCAGGTTCATGAAGCCGCAGGCAAGCCCGATGCCTGTGACTGTCTCGCTGGGCGAAGCTATCAGGAGCCTGTCTCGTGCAGCGTCCAGCCGAACCTTCTTGAGATAGGCCATGGGTGTATAGCCGCGGGTCTTCTTGAATGTAGCGAATATGCTCCGGGCGCTTGCGCCGGACACAGTGGCCAGCCGGTCGATCGTTATTTCCTGCGCCCAATTTTCGTCAATCCATCTCTCGACCTGACTCACCTGCCACGACGAAGCCGACTTTTGCGGCGCGTTGAGGCGATCGCTGTAGTTATTGCCGATGGCGAACAGCACTTTCAGACGTGTCGCCTGATCGATTTCGCGGAGGACCTGAGGAGGGACCGGCTCCGGCGAAATATCGATGCTGGAGGCCCGATAGAATATCTTGTGGTGCAGGCTGGCCGCGTGGCCGGCATTGGCTGGAGTGCTCAAGTCGAAAACAATCCGTTCTTTCGGCCGGACGCCCAACAAGGCGGTCAAGTCTCGTTCAATCGAACTATAATTTATTCGAAGCACGAGCTGTCTGAACGACTGTCCAAACGTCACCGCCGCCGCTGCCGGGGTGCATACGATCAGGCCAGGGTCGACATCGGCTGTCTGGCGCCCGTTGGTCGCCTGAGCTGCGCCCGAAATCGCGAACTGGAATCTGACGTAGTCTTCGTCGCGAAACTCAACGTGAGACTCGCTTCCGTAAGAGCAATATGAAAGATCGCTGCCGCCGAGATCGAAATAACCGGCTTTCGCGTAAAAATCCTGCTCCGCTCCGAGCAAATCGAACGACTTTGCGTCGTAGACATCGACGAATGTGCTGCGCATCTCGTCAACCCGACGAGTGTCCACGAGCGTGTAGTCCTTCAAGTAATCCTGCATTCACCGCCTCGAATCGCGCTGTACCATAGTACAGAAGATGCCTGTCCAAGAGACAAGTTGCGTTTTACCGCAGCGTTCGGTCGCCGGTTCGCTTTGGAATCCGCAGTTGCCGGTAAATTAGCACCGCTTCAAGCGAGATCGATTTTCTTGAAAGTTGATTTCATTTCGCCGCTTCTTCATCCGGCTCATGTCGTGGCGGGCGCCGATGCATTCTCCGAGTAGAGACTGCTGTTTCAGGGCTAACGCACAATCAAAATACTTTTCGTAGTCATTGGAAGGAATTCTGACCGGCCTCTGGCTCAACGATACCGGTATTACTTGGCAACAATTGAGGGATTCATGACCGAGTTTTTTCAGGGTGATCGCATTATCCGGATCAATACCGAGTCATGGATGGTCGGGGCGCTGCGCCCTGCGCCGAAATCACCCGTGTACAAACGCTCTGTCGTGATCGATGGAAAAAAGACCAGCGTCACCCTGGGCGACAGTGTGTGGTTCAGCCTGAAGGAAATGGCGGACAGTAGAAATGTCAGCGTCTCGATGCTCGTCAGGGAAATCAAGATCAATAGCGAACGCAGTAAATTGTCGTCGGCGATTCGGGAGTTCGTTTTCAACAGCTTGCGAAACACGCCGATGCAATCGCGCGGTCAAGCTGCGGACCCGCCGCAATACTGGCGATGAAGTGCAGCCATATGGAGTGTACGACTTGCTCGGTTACCGGGGAAAATAATCGCTGGTTTGCCGTTTGCGGCCAATCCGCGCGTGGCCCGTACATGTCTCAAGGAATTGCAATACGAATAGCCATTAATGAAGCTCGCAGTTTACGTCGAAAGGCGCAGCCGTCGAAGCTATCAATACAAAACGCGCAAGGCGAAGTTCAATTGGAATATTGCCTCTGTCAGGATTTTAAAAAATAGACATGGCTTGTCTCCACGGCTGGCGTGTCAGCTTTGGGCGCTCAAGTGGCGCACCTGTTCTTGATGAAACTGGTGTTGCAAGCCAAGCAAACGTCGTTAGTGAGGACCTGCCAGCATCAACGGTGGGGAGCAGGAAACGGCCTTTTACGCTGCAGTTTCGCCGGCGACTGCGTTCCTGGAGCATCCGTGGCGGTCGGTGGGTTAGTACCGCCTCAAGCTGGATCCCGTAGTTTTTAAATGATTTTTTGATATCCGCTACCAGCCGGACGGGTCACACGACCTTACGGCACCGGATTTCAATTCGCGCCGACGAAAATCGAAACCTTGCAAGCCTTGTGATCAACGAAAAGCCTGCCGTTCGGTGTCGGCAGTCTATCCAATCGAGATGTGGAGTTTTGAATGGTAAAAGCGGCGACGACGAATAACTCACCTGTCAAAAGGCGGTCTCTGATCAAGTTTGATATCCGCACCCGCCTGTACGGTATCGTCGCACTTTTCGCAGTTGGCCTTCTCATTGTCTCCGCGACGCTGGTCTACTTTCAGACGCAGGCCGTCACCGGGCGGCGTCATGCCGAACTCAAGGGTCTGGTGGAAACCGCCATGACGCTGGTGAGTTCACAACATCAGCTGACCAAGTCCGGACAACTGACCGAGGCGGAGGGCAAAACCGCCGCACTGAAGCTCGTGTCGAAGCTGCGCTACCAGGGCGATAATTATTTCTGGATCAACGACCTGCAGCCGAAAATGGTCATGCACCCGATCCGGGCGGATCTCGATGGAAAAGATCTCAGCAGCATGAAGGATCCCAACGGCCTCGCGCTGTTCGTCGAATTCGCCAAAGTGGCAAAGGCCAGCGGCGGCGGATTTGTCGATTATATGTGGCCGAAGCCGGGAGTCACTGCGCCGGTTGAGAAGACATCTTATGTCGCTCTGTTCGAGCCATGGGGATGGGTGCTCGGCACCGGCGTTTACAACGACGATTTGATCGTCGACCGCAATCGTGCGGTGAATGCCGCGGCTATTACGGGTTTGATCGTGCTGATGATCGTCGGCGGGCTGACCGGCTTGATCGTCCGCGACATCGTGATCCGGCTGGCGATGTTGAAGGCTGCCGCTGTGGAGCTTGCCAACAGCAACTTTGACATTGAACTGCCGGCGACGGGCCGCCGTGACGAAATTTCCGAGATTACAAATGCCATGGGCATGGTCGTCGAAAGCGTCGGCAACGCTCTCAGCCAGATCAAGCTGGCGACCAACGAGGTCAACAACGCCTCGGCTGAAATATCGACTAGCACCACCGATCTGTCGCAGCGCACCGAAGAACAGGCCGCGAGCCTTGAGGAAACCTCGGCCGCGATGGAAGAGATGACCGCAACGGTCAGGAAAAACGCCGAGAACGCCAAGGAAGCGAGCAGTCTGGCGTCGAACACGCAGGACATCGCCGATCGCGGCGGCCAGGTCGTGGCCAAGACGGTCGATGCCATGGCCAAGATCGAAGATTCGTCGCGAAAAATTTCGGACATCATCGGCGTCATCGACGAGATCGCGCGTCAGACCAACCTCTTGGCGCTCAACGCGGCGGTGGAAGCGGCGCGTGCCGGCGAAGCCGGTCGTGGCTTCGCGGTCGTTGCTTCGGAAGTGCGCAGCCTCGCGCAGCGGTCGTCGCAGGCCGCCAAAGACATCAAGGTCTTGATCACGAACAGCAATGGTCAGGTGAGAGACGGCGTTGAGCTCGTGAACAAGGCCGGTCAATCGCTCGATGAGATCGTCGACTCGATCAAGAAGGTCAGCGTCGTTGTCGCCGAGATCGCCAACGCCAGCGCCGAGCAGTCGACGGGCATCGAGGAGATCAACAAGGCGCTGACGCAGATGGACGAGATGACGCAGCAGAACTCGGCGCTGGTCGAGGAAAATGCGGCGACTGCCAAGACACTGGAAGGTCAAGCTCAGGCGATGGACGAGCGGGTCGCGGGCTTCAGGCTTCGTGGCGCGCCGATTGCCGTGGAACCGGCCCGGCCCGTCGCAGCCGTTGCGCGCATTGTACCGAAGCGTCAGGCGGCCAAGCCGTCTGCTCGTTCCGCCAATCCGGTTGCACAGATACGGACCGGCCTCGCGACCGCGCTGAAAATGGAAGAACCGGACTGGAAGGAATTCTGACCATAGGCGCCATCCCTTCGGGCGCTGGGGCGGTTCTGTAGGCACCGGCGGGACATAACGCATGCGTCTCTGGCGGCAACGCGGCGGCCTTATCTATTTCAGCGGCTTAAATTGCTGATATCGTCTGACCGAAGTCTCTCCAGGTGCTTCCGGTCATGCGCTTCATCGTCGGCTTCCTGTCTGGCGTTCTGGGTCTGCTTGCCGGCTGGGCCGGGCTCGCCGTTCTCGTGATTGCGCTGGCCGGGGCCGATCGCGAAGGCGGCACCGCGATGGGCGCCTTCTTCAACATAGGGCCTATCGGCGGCATTGCCGGCTTCATCGCTGGCGTGGTGCTGTTCATCAAGTTCGGCGTCGTCGCTCAGGCTCCATCGCCGCCCGGTACGGAGGGGGCGGACGCCACCGCCGCGCCGCCGCGAACGCGCGTGTCGCCGATCTTTGCCGTCATTGTTCTGGCGCTCGTGGCCGGTCTTGGCTGGTGGGGCTGGTACGAATTGATCCGTTCGCCGTACCTCTCGCACGGCTATATGACGCTCGAACTGCAATTCAGGCTTCCGGCCGGCATGGCTTTGCCGGCGGACGTGAACGATGTGCACATTGTCATGCAGGAAGGCGAGCACCGGTTCCCGGTCACGCTGGGCGCGGCGTGGCACGGCACCGACGTCGGCCGCCGCGTGATCCTCGCCAAGGCTTCGCTCAGTATGAAAACGAGCCGGCGGGTCGTCACCCTGGAGATCCCGGGCGTGCCCGAGCGGGCGTGGCCGGTCAGTCTGCCGAGCGATCCCGATCCGACGCCGGGCTTTTCGCCGTGGCGGATGCCGAGCGGCGCGGATGCCTCGAAAATCGAGATGAATTTCAGCCTCAACGCCGATCATTGATCTGCCCATGTCGTCAATTCCGCCTGCGCCGGGCCTGACCGTGACCGCAAGTTCCGCCTGCGTCACGTCGCCGCCCTGACTCCGCCGCGCGCCGTCTTTCTTCCGACGCGAACTCTCGTATATGTGAGAATGCGATTGCAGCGATCTGGTAGTTTCTAAGGGCGATTCGGCGGCATGGGCGGTTCAGACAATTCAACTGGGAATGGCATGATCAATCTGTTTGTGACGGCACGATCCACCGCGGCGATGCAGGCGTGGCGGCTTCCTGCCATTGTGACACTCGCAGCATCGCTTGCGCTGACGGCGCCAACGGCTGACGCAGCCCCGAGAAAGGCGCAACCCGCCGAAGCGACGGCGCCGCGCGATGCAGGCGAGCCGATCATGGCGATCGTGTCGATCAAGACCCAGCAGGTCACTTTCTACGACGCCGATGGCTGGATCGTGCGCGCGCCGGTGTCGACGGGTGTCGCGGGCCGCGAGACGCCGGCCGGCATCTTCGCCGTGATCGAGAAGGACAAGGACCATCATTCAACGATGTATGACGATGCCTGGATGCCGAACATGCAGCGCATCACCTGGAACGGCGTCGCGTTGCATGGCGGGCCGCTGCCCGGATACGCGGCCTCGCACGGCTGCGTGCGCATGCCCTACGGCTTTGCCGAGAAGCTGTTCCACAAGACACGGATTGGCATGCGGGTGATCATCGCGCCGAACGACCCGGAGCCGGTCGAATTTTCCCATCCGGCGCTGTTGGTGCCGAAGGCGGAGGCCGTTGCGACGGCTCCCGCGCATGCCGAGACACTCGTTCGCGATGCCGCCGACGCTGCCAGGGCGGCCGACACGACCAAAAAAGCCGCCGCGACAGCGGCGCGCGAGACGAAGTCGCTCGCATCGTCACTCCGCAAGCTGGAACTGAACAAGAAGCGGGCGGACGCCGACCTGGCCGCCGCCGGCCGAGCGATCGATACTGCAAAGAACGACGAGGCCAAGACGCGCGCCGAGGAGCGGAAACAGAAAGCCGCGGACAGAGCCACGAAAGCGACGGCGCAGCTCGACACTGCCAAATCCGATGCCAAGTCGAAGCTCGACGCCGCAGCCGGAGCAAAGGACGCTGCCAAGCTTGCCGAAACCAGGAAGGCCGCGACCGCCAAGGCAGCGACCGACGCCAAGCTCGCGCTCGAACCGGTCTCGATCTACATCAGTCGCGCGACGCAGAAGCTTTACGTGCGGCGCAACACGCACAAGCCGGCGCCGGACGGCGGTGGTGAGGTGTTCGACGCGACCATCGAGGTTCCAGTGCAGATCCGCAATCCCGAAAAACGGATCGGCACGCATGTGTTTACCGCGATGGCACGCAGCGACGCAGGCCTGCGCTGGTCCGCGGTAACGATCGACGGAGACGACGCCAAGGACGCGCTCGATCGCATCACCATCCCCCAGGATGTGCTCGATCGCATCGCGCCGACCGCAGTACCGCGCTCCTCGATCGTTATTTCGGACGAGCCGCTGAGCAAGGAAACCAATTATCGCACCGAGTTTGTCGCGGTGCTGAGCGATCAGCCCCAGGAGATCGGAAGAGCACACGTCTGAACTCCAGT
>CAISIV010000291.1 GCA_903885555.1 uncultured Hyphomicrobiales bacterium | reverse complement strand
CTGCGCGCGCTGCCCTGCGCTGCACAATTTTGGATGTTTTTTGTTGCAGAGCACTCGCATAAATCGTGCGTGTGCACACCTGGTAGATCGCCGTAGTCGGCGTTTGTGTAAGCGTCCGTTAAATTCGCTGCCCCGTCGACCGCTCTCGAGGACATGACGAACGCCGACCTTCGCGCACGCGCCACGGCGCGCCGGCTGCATCATTTTGGATTATATTTGTTGCAATGCACTATCTCGAACATGGTACACACCTGGTAGGTCGAAGAGTGTGTTGGTTGTGCGCGCGTCTGTGTCATTCTGCGCCCTGTCGACCTCGTGTGTGCGACATGACGGGCGGCTGACTTTCGCGCACCCGCAGCGGGGCGTCGTTTGCAACATTTTGGATGATTGTTGCTGTAATGCGTTGTTGTGTGCAGTCGGGCGCTCTGTCGGGGCACATGCGGACGCACACAGGGGAGCGGCCGTACAAGTGCGACGTGTGTCACGCAGTGTTCACGCAATCGAGCGATCTCTCGAAGCACATGCGGTCACACACGGGTGAGCGGCCGTACAAGTGCGACGTGTGCGACGCTGCGTTCAAGCGGCCCGCGCATTTGACAAAGCACGCGCTCGCTCATTCGATGTAACACCCGCCTTCGGTTTCGCGACTCACGATGACACTTGAGTCGATTGCCCGTTATGGGGGCTTTTGTAGCGTTCCTGTGCGTTTGCCCGTCCGGCGGCTTGTTTGAAAGGTGGCCTGACGGACTCCGTATTCATGAAAGCGATTGCTGTGACATATGAACCGGTTATCGGCCGCTCTTTACGTGAGTGATGTAGGCTGTGAACCTGTGTGGCGCGGCGCGCGACAAAGAATCCGCCATCACCTCGACACCATCGGGAACTTCAATGAGAGTCGGTCGCTGCTTCGGGAGGTTTCACGCCATGCTGATGTTCGCCCGCGCCGGTCTTGCCGCCGCGCTCATTACCCTTGCCGCTATCCCCGCATTAGCCGCCGACAAGGCCTACGTTGACAGCGAACTCGCCGAGTCAGCGATCAAACTCGAAGCCCAGATCAAGACCGACGCCGGCTCCGTGACCAAGCCCGCGGCGACTTTGCGCAAGGACGCCGACGTCGCCTTCCAGAAAAACGATTTCCGCACCGGCATGACCGTGCTCGGGCAGGCGATTGCGGTTGCCCCGGAGGATGCCGCCACCTGGCTGCGGCTGGCGCGCACCGTGCTGCAAATCCGTCCGCGCGACGAAAAGGAAAAGGCGCTGCTGCTCGACCGCGCCACCACCGCGGCCTACGTCGCCTACAGCCGCGCCACCGACCGCACGCTCGAAGGCGACAGCCTGGCGGTGCTGGGCCGCGCTTTTGCAGACCGCAAACAATGGCGGCCTGCGCTCAATGTGCTGCGGATGTCGCTCGATATGCGTGAGACCGCCGAGCTACGCGGCCAATATGAGCGCCTGCGCGTCGATCACGGCTTCCGCTATCTCAATTACTCCGTCGATTCCGATGCCATTTCGCCCCGCGCGTGCTTCCAGTTCTCCGAAGAACTGCCGGGCCGCCGCACCGACTTCTCGCCCTTCGTCGCTATCGCCGGCGTCGACAAGCCGGCGATCTCGGCCAACGACAAGCAGCTGTGCGTCGAGGGCCTCAAGCACGGCGAACGTTATGTCGTGACGCTGCGCGCCGGCTTGCCGTCGGTGGTGCGCGAGACGCTGGCGAAGTCGGCCGACTTCACCATCTTCGTGCGCGACCGCAAGCCCTTCGCACGCTTCTCCGGCAAGGCCTATGTGCTGCCGCGCACCGGCCAGCGCGGCATTCCCGTGCTCAGCGTCAACACCGCCGCGGTCGATATCGCCGTTTACCGCATCGGCGACCGCAATCTGATCGAGACCGTGCTGGGCTACGACTTCCAGCGCAATCTCAGCAAGAGCGAAGCCGAGCGCATCGGCAACGAGCGCGGCGCTAAGGTCTGGAGCGGCGAACTCGCCGTCGAGCAGCAGCTCAACGCCGAAGTCACCACGGCATTCCCGGTTGGCGAGGCGCTGAAAGATATCGGTCCCGGTGTCTACGCCATGATCGCCTCGCCGAAAGGCGCGGTGTCGGACGATTACGAGTCGGTCGCGACGCAATGGTTCATCGTTTCGGATCTCGGTCTGACCGCCTATAGCGGCCAGGACGGCATCGACGTCTTCGTGCATTCGCTCGCCAGCGCCCAGCCTGCCGCCGGCACGAGTCTGCGGCTGGTCGCGCGCAATAACGAAGTGCTGGCGACCAAGACGACCGACAAGAACGGCGTGGCGCACTTCGACGCAGGGCTATCGCGCGGCGAGGGCGGACTGTCGCCCGCCGCGGTCGTTGCCACCGACAAGGCCGACTACGCCTTCCTCAGCCTGAAATCCTCGGCCTTCGACCTGTCCGACCGCGGTGTCGCCGGACGCCAGGTGCCCGACGGGCTCGATGCCTTTGTCTATACCGAGCGCGGCGTTTATCGCTCCGGTGAGTCCGTATCGGTTACCGCCTTGCTGCGCGATGTGCGCGGCATCGCCGCCCCGTCGGCGCCGCTGACGATGGTCGTCGTGCGCCCCGATGGCGTTGAGTATCGCCGCGCCGTCGTCGCCGATCAGGGCCTCGGCGGCCGCAGCCTGAACGTGCCGATCGTGTCGTCGGCCTCGACCGGAACATGGCGCGTGCGCGCCTTTACCGATCCGAAGCGTCCGCCGGTCGGCGAGACCAGCTTCATGGTCGAAGATTATGTCGCCGACCGCGTCGAATTCGATCTGAAATCGGCGACCCCCGTTATCCCGCGCAACAGCCCGGCGCAGATCAGCGTCGATGGACGTTTCCTGTATGGCGCGCCGGCCTCCAATCTCGATCTGTCGGGTGCCCTGACCATCACTGCCGCCAAGGAACGTCCGGGCTTTGCCGGTTATTCGTTCGGTCTGCTCGACGACGAAGTAACGGCCGTTCGCCAGGAACTGGAGGACGTTCCCAACACCGACGCCGCCGGGAAGGCGAGTTTCCCGGTGACGCTCGACAAGATTCCTCAGACATCGAAGCCGCTTGAAGCCAAGCTGACGGTCAGCATGGCGGAATCCGGCGGCCGCGCCGTCGAGCGCACGCTGACGCTGCCGATCGCCGCCGAAGCGCCGATGATCGGCGTCAAGCCGGCGTTCTCCGGGCTTTCGCTCGGCGACGGCGCCAATGCCGATTTCGACGTTGTCATGGTCGGCACCGATGGCAAGACACAAGCCAAGAGCGGCCTGAAGTACGAACTGCTGCGCGTCGACACGACCTATCAGTGGTATCGCCAAAACGGTCAGTGGAACTACGAGCCGGTCAAGCGTACCGAGCGTATTGCCAATGGCGTCATCGATGTCGCCTCCGACAAACCAGCGCGGCTGTCGCTGCCGGTGAAGTGGGGTCGCTACCGGCTCGAAGTGTCGGAGCCTAACGTCACCATCACCTCGCTGTCGTTCGACTCCGGTTTCTATGCGGAGTCGGCGGCCGATACGCCCGATCTGCTGGAGATCGCGCTCGACAAATCGGATTACAAATCCGGCGAGGCGATGACCGTCGCGGTGACCGCGACGAACGCGGGCCATCTCACCGTCAATGTCTTCACCGACCGTCTGGTCGCCAGCCAGACGCAGGACGTCAAAGCCGGCGTGTCGCAGGTTAAGCTGAATGTCGGCAAGGAGTGGGGCACCGGCGCCTATCTCGTCGCCACCTTGCGTCGTCCGCTCGATGCGCCAGCGCAGCGCATGCCGGGCCGCGCTATCGGCGTGCAATGGTTCTCGATCGATAAATCGACGCGCACCTTCGCGCTCGACATGAAGCTGCCGCCGACCTTGCGGCCGAACTCCACGCTCAACGTGCCGATCAGGCTGGCCGGTCTTGCCGCCGGTGAAGATGCGCGCGTTGTCGTTGCGGCGGTCGATGTCGGCATTCTCAATCTCACCAATTACAAGCCGCCGGCGCCGGACGAATATTATCTTGGCCAGCGCCGCCTCACGGCGGAAGTGCGCGATCTCTATGGCCAATTGATCGACGGCATGCAGGGCGCCAAGGGCGCGATCCGTTCCGGCGGTGACGCCGGTGGCGCGGAACTGTCCGGTTCGCCGCCGACTCAGGCGCCGCTGGCGCTGTATTCCGGCATCGTCACGGTCGGCGCCGATGGCGTTGCCAACGTGGCGTTCGATATTCCCGCCTTTGCTGGCAGCGTGCGCGTGATGGCTGTGGCCTGGAGCAAGGATAAAGTCGGCAAGGCGTCGGGCGACGTCATCGTGCGCGACAATGTCGTGCTGACCGCGACGCTGCCGCGTTTCCTGCGCACCGGCGACCGCGGCAACATCCAGCTCGAACTCGACAATGTCGAAGGTGCGGCGGGCGACTACAGCTTTGCCGTTTCCGCAGACGGTTCGGTCAAGAACGAGGCTGCTTCGGCGCAGGTGCTCAAGCTTGCCGCCAAGCAGCGCGACAAGGTTTCGGTGCCTGTGTCGGCATCGGGCTCGGGGCCGAGCACCATAAAAGTCAACGTGACAGGCCCCAATGGTTTTACGATGGAGCGCGCCTATGCGCTCGATGTGCGACCGGCCAGCCAGTTGCTGACGCGCCGTACGGTGCGTTCGCTCGCTAAGGGTGAAACGCTGACATTGTCGAACGACATGTTCGCCGATTTCGTGCCGGGCACCGGCCGCGCCGGTCTGTCGATCTCAATCTCGACATCGCTCGATGCGGCGACGTTGCTGAACGCGCTCGACCGCTATCCGTTCGGCTGTTCGGAGCAGATCACCAGCCGCGCGGTGGCGATGCTCTATATCAATGAAATGTCGGCGCAGGCGCGGCTGGCGCCGGACGGCGAAGTCGACGTCCGCATCAAGGACGCCATTGCCCGATTGCTGGCGCGGCAGGGCTCCAACGGTTCGTTCGGGCTGTGGTCGGTCGGCGGCGATGACGCCTGGCTCGATGCTTACGTCACCGACTTCCTGACGCGCGCGCGCGAGCGTGGCTTCGAAATTCCAGCGACGGCTTACACGCTGGCCATCGATCGCCTGCGCAACTACGTCTCGTCGTCGCCCGAACCCGGCAAGAGCGGGGGGCGTGAGCTCGCTTATGCGCTCTACGTGCTGGCGCGCAACGGCGCGGCGCCGGTCGGCGACCTGCGCTACATCGCCGACGTCAAGCTTGCTGATGTCGTAACACCAATAGGCAAGGCCCAGATCGCCGCCGCGCTCGGCATGCTCGGCGACAAGGGGCGCTCGGACCGGGTTTATCTCGCCGCGCTGGAGCAGTTGTCGCCGCAGCCGAAGCTGGAGAACAGCCGCAGCGACTATGGCTCCGTACTGCGCGATGCCGCGGCGTTCGTGACGCTGGCGTCCGAAGGCCGTGCGCCGCAGCAGACCATCGACAGCGGCATCAGCCGCGTCGATGCCGCCCGCGCGCTCGCCAACGTCACTTCGACTCAGGAAAACGCCTGGATGTTGCTGGCGGCGCGCTCGCTGGCCAAGCAGCTCAACGCCATCTCGCTCAATGTCGCGAATGAGACGCGGCAGGGCGCGCTGTACCGCACGCTGCGGCCCGAGCAACTGACGGCGCCCTTCGCCGTGACCAACAACGGCGCCGGCAATGTGCAGGCGGTGGTGTCGGTCAGCGGTGCGCCGCTGACGCCGGAACCGGCTGCGGAAAACGGCTTCAAGATCGAGCGCGAATTTAAAACGCTCGACGGCGAGGCGGCCGATCCGGCGAAGGCCAAGCAGAACCAGCGTTTCGTTGTGGTTCTCAAGATGACCGAGCCGAAACCGCAATACGGGCGGATCATGGTCGCCGATTATCTGCCCGCCGGTTTCGAGATCGACAATCCGCGGCTGGTGTCGTCGGGACAGACCGGCACGCTGTCGTGGATTTCGGACGCGGCCGAGCCGGTCAATAGCGAATTCCGCGATGACCGTTTCACGGCCGCGTTCGACCGGACGGCGGAGTCGCCGGCGGTGTTCACAGTGGCTTACGTGGTGCGCGCGGTGTCGCCGGGCAAATACGTGCTGCCGCAGGCCAAAGTCGAGGACATGTATCGCCCCGACCGCTTCGGCCGCACCGCCACCGGCACCATCGAGATCAGCGCAAAATGATACGAGGCCGGCGCATCGCTTGCGGGCTGGCCGGTGCGGCGGCGGTCGTCGCCGTTGCCGCCGGCGGCTGGCTTGTCGCGATCGGTCCGCCACCGGGAAAAAATGTCGACACGTCGCACAGCGTGCTGGATCGCGAGGGCAGGCTGCTGCGTGCCTACGCCACGCCGGAGGGCCGATGGCGCTTGCCGGCCAGTGTCGAGGATGTCGATCCTCGGTTTGTCCAGATGCTGCTCTCCTACGAGGATAAGCGTTTCTACGAGCATGTCGGCGTCGACCCGTTCGCCTTGGGCCGCGCGGCGTTTCAGCTGATCCGCCAAAGACATATCGTATCCGGCGCAAGTACTTTATCAATGCAGGTCGCGCGCCTGATGGAGCCGCGCGAAAGCCGCAGTTTTTCCGCCAAATTCCGGCAAATCACCCGCGCGCTGCAGCTGGAATTAGCGCTCAGCAAGGCCGAAATTCTTTCGCTGTATCTGACGCTCGCGCCCTATGGCGGCAATCTCGAAGGCATTCGTGCGGCGTCGCTGTCTTATTTCGGCAAGGAGCCGCGGCGGCTGACATTGGGCGAAGCGGCGCTGCTGGTTGCGCTGCCGCAGTCACCGGAATTGCGCCGTCCGGATCGCAATTCTCCGGTGGCGCGCGCCGCCCGAGATCGCGTCCTGGATCGCGTGCAAAGCATTGTGCCGCAAGACGAAATCGCGCGCGCGAAAATGGAAGGCGTGCCGGTCGCGCGCCGCGAATTGCCGGTGCTGGCGCCGCACGCCGCCGATCAGGTCGTCGCCGCCGAGCCGGTGCTGCGCACGCATAAGCTCACCATCGACGCGCCGCTGCAGAAGACGTTGCAGGATCTCGCGCGGGAACGCGCTGTCGCGCTCGGGCCGCAGATTTCCGTCGCCGTCATCGCGGTCGACAACGCGACCGGCGAGGTGAGGGCGCGTGTCGGCTCGGCGGATTATTTCGATGCGCGCCGCGCCGGCCAGGTCGACATGACGAACGCATTGCGTTCGCCCGGCTCGACGCTCAAGCCTTTCATCTACGGCCTCGGCTTCGAGGATGGGGTTATTCACCCGGAAACGTTGATAGACGATCGCCCGGCGCGTTACGGCAACTACACGCCGGAGAATTTCGATCTGACGTTCCAGGGCACGGTGACGGTGCGCAAGGCGCTGCAACTGTCGCTCAACGTCCCGGCGATCGCCGTGCTCGGTAAAGTCGGCGTCAACCGGCTGAGCGCCCGCCTCACGCAAACCGGCGCTGCGCTGGTGCTGCCAAAGGGCGAGGCGCCGGGTCTCGCGATGGGCCTCGGCGGCGTCGGCGTTAAGCTGAACGATCTGACGATGCTCTATACCGGGCTGGCGCGCGGCGGCATGGCAACGCCGTTGATCGAACGGGCCGGGCCGGTTGAGGCCAGCCCGCGCCGGCTGCTCGATCCGGTCGCGGCCTGGTACATCGGTAATGTGCTGATGGGCGCGCCGCCGCCGGACAATGCGCCGCACGGCCGCATCGCCTTCAAGACCGGCACGTCCTACGGCTATCGCGACGCCTGGGCGGTCGGTTTCGATGGCCGGATGACGGTTGGCATCTGGGTCGGCCGGCCCGATGGCACGCCGGTACCGGGGCTGGTCGGACGGTCTGTTGCGGCACCAATACTGTTCGATGCTTTTGCGCGGTCTGGGCTGACGCCGGTGCCGCTGGCGTCGGCGCCCAAGGGCACGGTTTTCGCTTCGACCAATAAGCTGCCGCCGCCGTTGCAGCGGTTCAACCCCGCGGCCGGCCTGGCCGTCGTGGCCGAGCCGCCGCGCATCATGTTCCCGCCGGATGGCGCCCGCATCGAGATGGCCGGGGACGGGCCTAATTCCGTCGCCCTCAAGATCGCTGGCGGCCTCGCGCCACTCACCGTCATGGTCAATGGCGTGCCGATTGGGCCGGAAACCAGCCGCCGCAGCCTGTTCTTCATGACCGAAGGGCAGGGTTTCGTCCGGCTGACCGTCATGGATGCCCGCGGCACCTCCGATAGCGTCATGGTGCGCGTGCAATAGTGCGGCACACCGTGCCATGACAGATCGTGCCGGGCGGCTTATTGTCCGGACAGCTGTGGAATCAATCACTTCCGGCAAGGCGGGCTTCAAGGCGTGAGCACGACAACTAACGACGCGCGGCAAACGCTGCCCTCGATGCGAGGGCTGGTGGGTGTGATCGATTACGCCGTCGGTACGCATGCACGTGCGGTGGCACTGCTGGTGGCCTTTTGCCTGCTGGCGTTCCTGCCGGGCTTTTTCCAGATCCCGCCGGTCGATCGTGACGAAGCGCGCTTTGCCCAGGCCACCAAGCAGATGGTCGAGAGCGGCGAGTACGTCGACATCCGCTTCCAGGACGAGGTCCGTTACAAAAAGCCGGTCGGCATTTATTGGCTGCAGGCTGCGGTGGTGAAAACCGGCGAGGCGGTCGGCATCCCGGGCGCGCGCACCACCATCTGGCTTTATCGCATTCCGTCGCTGATCGGAGCTATAGGTGCAGTACTGTTGACCTATTGGGCGGCGCTCGCGTTCGTCACGCGCCGCGCTGCGCTGCTCGCCGCGTTGATGATGGCGAGTTCAATCCTTCTCGGTGTTGAAGCCAGGCTTGCCAAGACCGACGCCATGCTGCTGCTGACATCGGTCGCGGCGATGGGTGCGATGGCGCGCATTTATCTGACGACGCGGCGCGCACCGGAAATCCAGCTCGGCTGGAGAATGCCGGCAATCCTGTGGACCGCGCTGGCCGGCGGCGTTCTGCTCAAGGGTCCCTTGATCCTGATGTTCGTCATCCTGACCGCACTGACCCTATCGATTGCCGACCGCTCATGGCGCTGGATCGGCAGGCTGCGGCCTTTCGCCGGTTTCGCTTGGCTGATCCTTCTGGTGCTGCCCTGGTTCATCGCCATCGTTGCCAAATCCGGCGACGATTTTTTTGTCAAATCGGTCGGCGACGACATGTTGTCGAAGATCACCAGCGGGCAGGAGGCGCACGGCGCGCCGCCCGGATACTATTTACTGCTGTTCTGGGTGACGTTCTGGCCCGGCTGCGTGCTGGCGGGACTCGCGGCGCCGATGGTGTGGAAAGCGCGGCGTGAGCCCGGCGCGCAATTTCTCCTCGCGTGGCTGGTGCCGTCCTGGATTGTCTTCGAAATCGTGATGACGAAGCTGCCGCACTATGTGCTGCCGCTGTATCCGGCCATCGCCATATTGATTGCCGGCATTCTCGAGCCGGGCGGCCTGTCCAAGATACGCTGGATGGTGCGGGGCACCGTCGGCTGGTTCGTCTTTCCGGCCGTTATCGCCGTCGCGGTGGTGGCCGGCTTTATCGCGATCGGCCGCGATCCCGGCATTATCGCCTGGCCGTTTGCGGCGGCGGCTTTGGTGTTCGGTCTGTTTGCCTGGCGTCTCTTTGAAGTCGACGGCGCCGAGCGCTCGCTGCTGCGCGGCATGATCGCTTCTATTTTCATTTCGATCAGCGTTTACGCGGTGATGTTCCCGATGCTGCCGGCGCTGTTTCCGAGCAAGCTGATCGCCGACGATATCCGCGCCAGCGGCTGCAAGGATCCGCACGTCGTCTCGACCTTCGCCTATCAGGAACCGAGCCTCGTGTTCATGGTCGGCACCGGCACGCGCTTTACCGACGGCGCCGGAGCGGCGGAGTTTCTCAACAACGGCGCCTGTCACTTCGCGTTGATCGATCCGCGCAGCGAACGGAGTTTTATCGCGCGCGCCAATGCCATCGGACTGCGTTACGCGCTGAACCAGCGTCTGGAAGGTTTTAACATCAGCATCGGCAAACCGGTGGCTCTGGCCGTGTTCCGTTCGGCCGAAGCGCCATGACGGTCGTTCATCATATCAAAACCGGTGCTGACGGCTCGTGGGCCGGTGCGTTGAGGAACTGGCCGGCCGGCATCATCGGCAGCGTCAGGACATTTTTACGCGCGCCGCGCATTCAGCCGCGTGAACGATGGCTGTGGCCCGCCGGCAAGCTCGCGTTGGTAACCGTGGCAGTCATCGGCGTGTTCGTCTTCACCCAGTACTTCTTCGATGCTGCCGCGATCATCTACGCGCGAACGCTGCCGCGGTCCTTGATCGATTTCTTCGACTGGATCACCGACTTTGGAAAGTCGGGCTGGTTTCTGTGGCCGCTCGGCGTTCTATTTCTCATCCTTGCCGCCTTGCAGGGCAGGCTTTCGTATGCATCGCAAAGAGTAATGGCGGCGATCATGTTGCGCATCGGCTTCTTGTTCGTCGCCATCGCTATTCCCGGACTGTTCACGACCGTCGTAAAGCAATTCATCGGCCGGGCGCGGCCCTTCGTCGGCGGCATTGCCGATCCGTATCTGTTCAAGCCGTTCACCTGGGCGGTGGCCGCCTGGGCCAGCCTGCCATCGGGCCACGCCACGACCGCGGGTTCGGTGCTGGTCGCGTTCGGCACGTTGTGGCCGAAGTCGCGGCCCTATTTGCTGATCTACGGGTTGCTCATTCTAGTCAGCCGGATCGTGGTGACGGCACACCATCCGAGCGACGTGCTGGCCGGGTTCCTGGTGGGGGCGGTGGGCACGCTGATGGTACGGCACTATTTTGCCCTGCGGCAGCTCGGTTTTGCGGCTGGTTTGGACGGCCAATTGCACGTCTATCCGGGCCCCTCGATTAAGCGCATCAAATCAGTTGCCCGCGAGCTATTGGCTTAATAGCTATTGCCACTAACATCGCATAACACGCCATAACCTCAGAGCGTTTAAACAGCCTGTAAAATAAGGGATTTCGTGATCTTGTTCGCGCATGCTATGCCCTCGGGTAACACGGCTTAACGCACCGATTTGGCCACCCCGGCGTTACCCTGAGGCGCGGACATGTCTAAACTCACGGCACAATCGATAACGAAGTTGAAGCCGGGCGAGGGGCGTCGGGAGATACCCGACAGCGGCTGTCCGGGCCTGTACCTCGTAATTCAGCCGTCAGGCCGTAAAAGCTGGGCTCTCCGGTACCGGCAATCCAATAGACGTTCAGTCAAACTCACCCTCGGACCAGTCGATCTGAGTCTGGTGGAGACCGAGCAGTCGCCGGTATTAGGCGGTCCACTGACTTTGGCCGGAGCCCATGTTGTCGCGGCCGATTTGAAACGGCAACGGGCGCATGGTCAGGACGTTGCGGCGGTCGCGCGGCGCAACAAGCTGGAAAAAAAAGCTGGTGTCACCAAGACCTTTGGTGACGCTGCTGTCGACTTCATTGAGCAGCACGCGATGCCCAATACGCGGCGTTGGACCGCGCAGGCCCGGCTACTTGGCCTACGAGCAGCGGATGGACTTGAGGTCATACCGGGCGGCCTTGCCGACCGTTGGCGCGACAAGCCTCTCTCTGAACTCACCGACGATGATATTTACGCCCTGATTGATGAGGTTCGTGAAAAGGGTGTGCCCGGACTAGCGCGGAAGAGCCGCAAACGGTCTCGTTTAGCGGTGAATCGTTCAGCGTTTACATGGGATATAAAACACCGATCTCAGTGTCTGGCACTGTTGACCGGATAGGGGCCGAATCACGCCATTACTCGATGCGAGTATTTTTGCGTTTTTCATCTTTTGCCATTTGTGCTTTATCGCCGCGCAGGGTGCAGAAGGGTGGTTTGTTTACCCAGCCGGTTACCCTTGGTAACAAATAGGCCTCGAGAACCTTCGTAAACCACTGAAATGAAACGACAAGTTTCTTTTGCTTGCAGCTATTGGCTTAATAAGAAGCGGGCGAATGACCCTTTTGGGCGGCCGGCAGGACCCTGACCATGAATACGAACGATCCGGCGGTGTCCGTTGTGGTGCCGGTGCGCAACGAGGCCGGCAATATTGCGCTGTTGGTTGGTGAAATCGCCAAGGCGCTTCAAGGGCACTGGGCGTTCGAGGTGGTTTACGTCAATGATGGCTCCACCGACGGCACCGATGCCGAATTGAAACGCCTGATGGCGCTGCATCCGTGGCTGCGCCGCGTGCGGCACAAGCAATCCTGCGGTCAGTCCAGCGCGGTGCGTAGCGGTGTAGCGACGGCGCGAGGCGCGATGGTGGCGACAATCGACGGCGACGGACAGAACGATCCGGCTTTCATCCTCGCCATGTTGAAAGCACTGGAAGCCGGCGCGCCGCGTGTGGGTCTGATTGCCGGACAGCGCGTCGGCCGCAAGGCCAGCGGCTTCAAGAAATTGCAATCGCGGATAGCCAATGGCGTGCGCGGCTTCGTGCTGCGCGATGGCACGCGCGACACCGGCTGCGGTCTGAAGGCTTTTCGCCGAGATGTGTTCTTGAACCTGCCTTATTTTGACGGTCTGCATCGTTTTCTGCCGGCGCTGGTGCGCCGCGATGGATACGACATCGGTTATGTCGATGTCGTTGACCGTCCACGCGCCAGTGGCGTGTCGAATTACGGATTATGGGACCGGCTGTGGGTCGGCATTCTCGATCTTGCCGGTGTGTGGTGGCTGATCCGCCGCAAGAAGCGCGTGCCTGAAGTTTCGGAGGACTAGTCTATGCTCGTTGATATCACCCACGCTGTCGGCGGTTATCTGCACGATGTGTTCGTCGGCAATCTTGATTGGGGCATCCTGATCGGTTACGTCGCGCAGGCTTTGTTCGCGATGCGCTTCGTGGTGCAGTGGATCGCCTCCGAGCGCGCGGGGCGCAGCGTCGTGCCGACCGCGTTCTGGATATTCTCGATCGGCGGCGGCTTCATGCTGCTGGCCTATGCGCTCTACCGCAAGGATCCGGTCTTCATCATCGGGCAAGCGTTCGGCGTATTCGTCTATCTTCGCAATCTGCAATTCGTCATGCGCAGCGGCGGGCAGGGCGCACCTGCTTGATCTAGCGGGCCGCCGCCATCGCGGTGAAGCCGTTTTCGAGATCGGCGATCAGATCGCCGGCATCTTCAAGCCCGATGTGAAAGCGCAGTGTCGGACCTTCGGGTTTCCACGGCGTCGCGGTGCGTTGTGAGCCGCAGTCGAAAGCGACCACGAGACTTTCAAAACCGCCCCATGAATAGCCGATGCCGAACAGCGCGAGCTCGTCCATGAAGGCATAGACAGATTTTTCAGGCGTTGGCTTGAGAACGATGCTGAACAGGCCGCAGGCGCCGGTGAAATCACGCTTCCAGATGACGTGACCCGGATTGCTTTCAAGCGCGGGATGCAGCACGCGCGACACTTCCGGCCTTTGCTCGAACCATCGTGCGATCTTGAGCGCCGACTCCTGATGACGCGGTAGCCGCACGCCCAAGGTGCGCAAACCGCGCAATGCGAGGTTCATGTCGTCGGGCCCCACGCACAGGCCCATCGTGTAGACTGTGTCCTTGAGAGCGGGCAGCGCTTTGGTATTGGCCGATACGCAGCCGATCATGACGTCGGAGTGGCCGCCGATATATTTGGTACCGGCCTGAATCGAAAGGTCGACGCCTTTCTCGAACGGCTTGAAATACAGTGGCGTCGCCCAGGTGTTGTCCATCAGCACCAGCGCGCCTTTGTCGTGCGCGGCTTGCGCGATCGCCGGTACATCCTGCATCTCGAAAGTTTGCGACCCGGGCGACTCGAGGTAGACCGCTTTGGTATTAGGCTGGATCAGTTTTGAAATGCCGGCGCCGATCAGCGGGTCATAGTAGGTCGTTGTTACGCCCATGCGCGCCAGCATGCCGTCGCAAAACATGCGGGTCGGCCAATATGCAGTGTCCGACATCAGGATGTGGTCGCCGGAACCCGCGACAGCGAGCAGGGCGGTCGAAATAGCGGCGAGGCCGGACGGCAATAGCGCGACGCCGGCGCATTTGTCGCCCTCGATCTCACGAAGCGCATTTTCGAGCGCTTCCATGGTCGGGGTGCCCCGCCGGCCATATTGGTAGCGCGAGCGCTGGGCGACCTGATCGGCGGCGGTCGGATAAAGCAGCGTGGAGGCGTGATAAACCGGCGGGTTGATGAAGCCGAAATAGGCTTGCGGGTCGCGGCCCGCATTGACCAATTGGGTTGCAGGCTGGGTTGGCGTCCTGGGCTTCTTCGCCATGTCGTTTTCGATCCGATATGATGAGGCGGTGGAACCGCGGCGCTATGGCCTATAGGTCCGCAACCATTGGCGAGGGTCACCCCCTTGACCTTGCAACCTGATCGGTCTGAGATAGAAAAAGTTGAGAGGGCTTGAGGGGCGGCCATAAGCAGTAATTCTTGCGTCACGGTGTGTCGTTGGCGCTATAATTGCTTGGTCATTCTTTGAGGGGCGCCGCATCCCGTTATGCGTTGAAGAGGCCGCCAGATGAAAAAGCTATTCAAACTAATCGCGCCGGTTGCAGTTCTTGCCGTGGCCTTCGCCGCGCAATCCGCATCCGCGCAGACGCTCAAGACTGTCAAGGACCGCGGCATGTTGAACTGCGGTTCGAATGGCACGCTGGCGGGCTTCGGCCTGCCTGACGCGCAGGGCCAGTGGACCGGTCTCGATGTGGACTTCTGCAAGGCCATCGCGGCCGCCGTGCTGGGCGATGCCAAGAAGGTGAAATTTGTTCCACTCTCGGCAAAGGATCGCTTCACCGCGCTGCAGTCCGGCGAAGTCGACATTCTGGCGCGCAACACGACCTGGACCAGTTCGCGCGACACCTCGCTTGGACTGAACTTTGTCGGTGTCAATTATTATGACGGCCAGGGTTTTATCGTGCGTAAGACTCTGAAGGTGAATTCGGCGCTCGAATTGGCCGGCGCTTCAGTCTGTGTGCAGCAAGGCACGACGACCGAGCTCAATCTGTCGGACTACTTCCGCGCCAATAACATGCAGGTCAAGACCGTGACCTTCGCCACTGCCAACGAGGCTGTGAAAGCCTACGATGCCGGTCGCTGCGACGCCTACACGACCGACGCTTCGGGCCTCTATGCCGAGCGGCTTAAGCTTGCCAACTCGGCCGACCATATCGTGCTGCCGGAAATCATTTCCAAGGAGCCGCTGGGTCCGGCGGTTCGTCATGGCGACGACCAGTGGTTCGATGTCGCCAAATGGGTGCTCTACGCAATGATCAACGCCGAAGAGCTCAACATCACGCAGAAGAATGTCGATGAGATGGTCAAATCGACCAATCCCGACGTGAAGCGCTTCGTCGGCACCGAAGGAAACTATGGCGAGCAGCTTGGCCTGCCGAAGGATTGGGCGGTGCAGATCATCAAGGCCGTCGGCAACTATGGTGAGGTGTTCGACCGCAACGTCGGCGCCAATTCACCGCTCAAGATCGAGCGCGGTCTCAACAAGCTCTGGAATAAAGGCGGCATCCAATACGCGCCGCCGGTTCGGTAAAAAGATAAAACGCCGCGGCATCGATGTCGCGGCGTTTTCGCTTCAAGGGGAAGCGACTTGGGAGGGGATGAGGGGTAAATGTCGACAGACCTTCCGGCGGGGTCACCCCCCGTGCGGGTTGCCTTCTACAACGACCCCAAAATCCGCGCTGTCGTCTATCAGGTCGCGCTTGTCGCGATTGTCGCTTTCCTTGTCTACGCCGCCGCCAGCAACGCCATCGCCAATCTGCAGCGCGCCAAGATCGCGTCCGGCTTCGGCTTCTGGTTCAACACCGCCGGCTTCGATATCAGCCAGACGTTGATCTCCTACAGCGCGCAGGCCTCGACTTACGGCCGCGCCTTCTGGGTCGGGCTGCTTAATACGCTGCTGGTCGCGGGTTTCGGCGTCGTCCTTGCTACCATTCTCGGTTTCGTTATCGGCATCGCCCGATTGTCGACGAACTGGCTGGTGGCGAAGACCGCGACCGGTTACGTCGAGACCATCAGGAACATCCCGCTGCTGCTGCAGTTGCTGTTCTGGTACAATGCCGTGCTCAAGACGCTGCCGGAGATGCGCGACAGCATCAAGATTCCGGGCGGTATCGTGCTCAACAATCGCGGCCTGTTCCTGCCGGACCCGATCACCGGACCGGGTTTCCACTGGGTCCTGTTTGCCTTCGCCGCGGGTATTCTTGGCTCGATCGTCTTCTATGTCTGGGCGCGCAAACGTCAGGAGCAGACCGGGCAGCAGGCTCCCGTTTTCCTGACCTCACTCGGCCTGATCGTCGGCTTGCCGCTCGTCGTCTTTGCGCTGCTGGGCTTCCCGCTGACGTTCGGCTTCCCGCAAGCCGGGCGTTTCAACATCAGCGGCGGCATGGAAATATTGCCGGAATTCGCGGCGCTGTTGTTCGGATTGTCGATCTATACCGCGGCCTTCATCGCCGAAGTGGTCCGTGCCGGCATTCGCGCGGTGTCGCGCGGCCAGACCGAAGCCGCTTACTCGCTTGGCTTTCGTCCGCAGCCGACCTTGCGGCTGATCGTCGTGCCGCAGGCGATGCGCGTCATCATCCCGCCGCTCACAAGCCAGTATCTCAACCTGACCAAGAACTCATCGCTCGCGGTGGCGATCGGCTATCCCGACCTGGTGCAGGTGTTCACCGGCACGGTGCTGAACCAGACCGGGCAGGCGGTGGAAGTCGTCGCCATCACGATGGCGGTCTATCTCACTATCAGTCTCGTAACTTCGCTGCTGATGAACATTTACAACAGCCGAATCGCGCTGGTGGAACGGTGAGGGCGCCCGCATGACCATGTCGGAAGGCGATCTCGCGGTTATGGAAATTCGGTTCGTACGGGGCGCGATGCTCGATTCAAAGCCGCCGCCGGCATCGATGCGCGGCGCAATCGGCTGGCTGCGCGAGAATTTGCTGTCGAGTCCTTTCAACATCGCCCTGACGGTTATCATCGCGCTGCTGCTTGCCTGGATTATTCCGGACCTGCTCAGGTTTCTGATCTTCGACGCTGTATGGACGGGCGCCGACCGCGACGCCTGTCTTGAAGGCGTGCAACACCGCGCCATTGGCGCCTGCTGGCCTTTCGTATGGGAGCGCTGGCCCTATTTCGTCTACGGCTCGTATCCCGGACCGGATCGTTGGCGGGTCGATGTGTTCTTTGTCATGCTCGCCATCGGCGTCGTCTGGCTGCTGTGGCTACACGCGCCACGCCGCGATATCGGCGCCATCTATTTCTTCGTCGTATTGCCGATCAGCGCTTTCATCCTGCTGACCGGCTGGCGCGCCATCGGTCTGGAGCCGGTCGATACCGTGCTGTGGGGCGGCATTCTGGTGACCATTGTGGTCTCCTGGGTCGGCATCGTCGTGTCGTTGCCGCTTGGCATTGTGCTCGCTTTGGGACGGCGGTCGCATATGCCGGCCGTGCGATTGTTCTCGATCACCTTCATCGAATTTGTCCGCGGCGTGCCGCTGGTCACTGTGCTGTTCATGGCAAGCGTGATGCTGCCTCTGTTCGTGCCCGAACAATATTCACCGGACAAACTGCTGCGCGCGCTGGTCGGCATCGCGCTGTTTGCCTCGGCTTACATGGCGGAGGTCGTGCGCGCAGGACTGCAGGCCATCCCCAAGGGCCAGTTCGAAGGCGCCATGGCGGTCGGACTGAATTATCCGCAGCGTATGCGGCTGATCATCCTGCCGCAGGCGCTCAAGATCACCATCCCGAACATCGTCAACACCTATATCGGCCTGTTCAAGGACACGACGCTGGTCTTCATCGTCGGCATCTTCGACTTCCTGCATACGGTCGAGATATCACGCATCGATCCGAAATGGGCGACGCCCGTCACCAGCACGACCGGTTATGCGGTCGCCGCCATTTTCTATCTGATCTTCTGCTACGCGATGTCGCGCTATGCCCGCGCGACTGAAGCGCGCCTTGCCCTCAGCGACAGGCGATAACCAGGAAAACCGTCATGGCCGACAGCGCAGCCGCCAAACTCAATATCAAGCCGAGCAAGTTGAAGACGGACATGGCCGTGAAGCTTGTCAACGTCAACAAGTGGTACGGCGAATTTCACGTGCTGCGCGACATCAATCTCGCGGTCAAAGGCGGTGAGAAGGTCGTGATTTGCGGGCCGTCAGGCTCCGGCAAGTCGACCATGATCCGCTGCGTCAACCGGCTGGAAGAGCACCAGCAGGGCCAGATCATCGTCGATGGCGTCGAACTGACCAACGACCTCAAGAAGATCGACGAAGTGCGGCGCGAAGTCGGCATGGTGTTCCAGCATTTTAATCTGTTTCCGCATCTCACCGTGCTGGAAAACTGCACGCTGGCGCCGCTCTGGGTGCGCAAGATACCGAAGAAGCAGGCCGAAGAAATTGCGATGCACTACCTGACACGGGTCAAGATCCCGCAGCAGGCTTTGAAATTTCCCGGCCAGCTCTCCGGTGGTCAGCAGCAGCGTGTCGCGATCGCGCGTGCACTCTGCATGGCGCCGAAGATCATGCTGTTCGACGAGCCGACTTCGGCGCTCGATCCGGAAATGGTCAAGGAAGTGCTCGACACCATGGTGAGTCTGGCCGACGACGGCATGACCATGCTGGTCGTAACGCACGAAATGGGCTTTGCCCGTCAGGTTGCCGACCGCGTGATCTTCATGGATGCCGGGCAGGTCATCGAGTCCAATACGCCCGAGGAATTCTTCAACCATCCGCAGCACGAGCGGACCAAGCTGTTCCTCAGCCAGATTCTGCACTAGCGCGTCAGCGGGCCGCCGGCTTTTTTCCAGGCGTCGATGCCACCTTCGACATGCAGCGTCGAGGCAAGGCCGGTGTCCTGTGCCGCCTGAACCGCCATCGCCGAGCGCTCGCCGAAGGCACAATAGAACACGATGCGTTTGTCACTGATGCGGGCGAGCTCGCGCAACATGCCGCCGGCGCGAATGTTGTCCTGCAAATCGCCATAGGGCGCGTGCAGGGCGCCCGGGATGCTGCCGTGCTTGGCGCGTTCAGCGGCTTCGCGCAGGTCGACGAAGGCGATATCCGGCCGGTCGACCATGCCGATGGCCGTCCTGGCGTCGAGTGCCCAGCCGCGGCGGGCAATCTCCTGCTGCGCCAGGCCGACCTTCATGTTGGACGGCACGGCGACGTCCATCATCTTCGGGTTGGGCAGTTTCAGACTCGCCATCAGCGCGACGTATTCGTCGACCGATTTGATCTGCAGGCGAGGATTGTAACGCTTCTCTTCGCCGATGGTCGAAACCGTATCGCCTTTGTAATCGTGGGCCGGAAAAACCATAGTTTCGTCCGGCAGCCGCAGCAGCTTGCCGAAGATGGAGTCGTACTGCATCCGCGCATCGCCGTTCTGGAAATCGGTGCGGCCGGTGCCGCGGATCAGTAGCGTATCGCCAGTGAACACGCGGTCGTTCATCAGGAAGCTGTAGGAGTCGTCGGTGTGGCCGGGCGTGTAAAGCACGTCCATGCTGACGCCTTCGATGGCGAGCTTGTCGCCCTCGGCGAGCCGCATCGACACCACATCGGCTTTGGTATTTTCACCCATCACGGTGACGCAGCGGGTGCGGTCGCGCAGCGCGCCGAGGCCGGTGATGTGGTCGGCGTGCAGATGCGTGTCGACAGCCTTGACCAGCCTGAGGTCGAGCTCGGCGATCAATTGCAGATAGCGGTCGACCTTCTCCAGCACTGGATCGATGATCATGGCTTCGCCGCCGGCGCGGCTGGCGAGCAGGTAGGAGTAGGTGCCGGATACGCTGTCGAAGAGCTGGCGGAAGATCATCGGTGACGGCCTGATTCATCGTTCAGGCTATCACAGTCCGATCGGACTAATCCTTCTCGACGATCAGATCGGGCCGCGAACCCCATTCGGCCCAGGAGCCGTCATAGATGCGCGCCGGCTTCTTGCCGAGCGCATCGAGGCCGAGCGTCAGGATCGCGGCGGTAACGCCGGAGCCGCAGCTGGTGATCACCGGCTTGTCGGTATCGACGCCGGCTTTCTTGAACGCCGCGGCAATCTTGTCGGGCGAGGCGAGGCGGCCGTTCTCGACGATCTCGGTGTAGGGCACATTGAACGCTGTGGGCATGTGTCCCGAACGCAGGCCCGGCCGCGGCTCGGGATCGCGCCCGGCGAAACGACCGGCCGACCGCGCATCGACGATTTGCACGCTCTTGTTGTTGATCGCCATCTGCACGTCGGACAACATCGCGACGGCACCGGTATCCATCACGGCGTTGAACTTGGCGGCGGGACGTTTGACTTCGCCGGCCTCGACCTTGCGGTTTTCCGCCTTCCACGCCGGGAAGCCGCCATCGAGAATGAACACGTTCTTGGCGCCGAAGATGCGGAACGTCCACCACGCGCGCGGCGCCGAATTCAGGCCGACGCCGTCATAGACCACGATGGTGTCGGTATCGGTGATGCCGAGCGCGCTGACAGCTTCGGCGAATTGCGTCGGCCCCGGCAGCATATGGGGCAGGTCGCTGGAATGATCGGCAACGCTTTCAATGTCGAAGAACACCGCGCCGGGAATATGGCTTGCGACGTATTCGGCTTTGGCGTCGCGCTTTTGCGTCGCCAGATAAAACGATGCGTCGACGATGACGATCCCCGGCTTGCCGATCTGTTCGGCGAGCCACTCGGTCGACTTGAGCCACTTGCTGGATAAGTTTGTCATAGGATTTGGGTTCTCAATTGCATCGGCGTTAATGCGGGACGCCCTCTATTCGTTCCGAACGGACGGCTAGACGAACGGCAGCTTGATATCACTCTTGCGCTCCAGCCAGGACGGAACAACAAGATTTTTGGAGCGCAGGAATTCCGGATTGAACAATTTGGACTGGTAACGCGCCCCGCCGTCGCACAGCACGGTGACGATGGTATGGCCGGGGCCGAGATCCTTGGCGAGTCGCATCGCACCGGCGATGTTGATGCCCGACGAACCGCCGAGACACAGCCCTTCGTGTTCGAGCAGATCAAAGATGATCGGTACGGCTTCTTCATCGGGAATGAGATAGGCCTTATCGACTTTCATCTGCTCGACGATGGCCGTGACACGGGCAAGCCCGATGCCCTCGGTGATTGATCCGCCCGGCGTGACTTTGGCTGCGCCGTGGTCGAAGTAGTTGTACATCGCAGCGCCGCGAGGATCGGCGACGCCGATCGTGATGGCCTTGTTCTTTTCCTTGAGGAAGGTCGAAACGCCGGCGAGCGTGCCGCCGCTGCCGACCGCGCAGATGAAACCGTCGATCTTGCCGCCGGTCTGTTCCCAGATTTCGGGTCCGGTCGAAACGTAGTGTGCCTTGCTGTTGTCGAGGTTGTTCCACTGGTCGGCAAACAGCACGCCGTTCTTTTCGATCTTCTTCAGTTGTTCGGCGAGTCGGCGACCGACATGTTGGTAATTGTTCTGGTTGGCAAAGGGCAGAGCAGGCGACTCCAGCAATTCCGCGCCGCACAGGCGCAGCATGTCCTTCTTTTCCTGGCTCTGGGTCTCCGGAATAACGATCAGCGTGCGATAGCCGCGCGCATTGGCGACCAGCGCCAGCCCGATCCCGGTATTGCCGGCGGTGGATTCCACCACCAGGCCGCCGGGGCGCAGTTCGCCGCGGGCCTCGGCCTCCAGGATCATCTGGCGCCCGGCGCGGTCTTTGACCGAGCCGCCCGGGTTCATGAACTCCGCTTTGCCCAAAATCGTGCAGCCGGTCGCCTCGGAAGCGGCCCGCAGCTTGATCAGGGGGGTATGGCCAATTGCCTCAACGAGGCCGTCACGGATTGTCATGCCCGGTTCCGGGGGTAATGGGGGGACGAATTGGACCCTAGTGGAGGGCCGTTTGGGCCACAAGACCGGGCGGCGATGGTGTGGAATGCGGCAAATCTCGATGAAAAATCAACTCCCGGTGGATTTGGAAACTAGCTCGAAACCATATCAACGCATTGGCCGGAGGTAACGGGGAACATTCACTACTTCTTTGTTCCACGTGGTCATTCTCACGGCGTTCTAGAGCAAAAAGCGGCATTTATCGGCCATTAGGCGGCAGCGACCTATGAATCTCGACGTCAACACGCTGTTCATGGTGACGATCTACGTCGAAGCAATTCTCGGCTTGCTGCTGTTATTTGCCTGGGCTCAGAACACCCAAATTTACGCCGTCGCCTGGTGGGGCTTTGCGCATCTGATCCGCGCCGGATCGATCGTTCTGTTCGGTATGTACGGTTCGGCGCCCGATCTGATCACCATCGATCTCGCCAACGCTCTGCTATTCACCGCCTTTGCCGTGACCTGGACCGGCGCGCGCGTGTTCGACGGCCGTCCGGTCGAGCCGGTCTATCTGGTGACCGGCGCGGTGATCTGGCTGCTGGTGTGCCGTCTGCCGGTGCTGGCGGAAGCCATTGAGACCCGCGCGATGATCGCGTCCGCCATCATCACCGCCTACACATGGCTCACCGCGTACGAATTCTGGCGCGGCCGCAGCGAGCAACTGGTTTCACGCTGGCCCGCGATCTTCATGCTGTTCGCGCATGGCGCGCTGTTCCTGCTGCGCACGCCACTGGTGACGCTGCTGCCGTGGTCGCCGACCAATATGTACGGCAGTGTCTGGCTCACCGTGCTCTCCTTCGAGGCGCTGCTGTTCACGATCTCGATTGCCTTCATCCTGCTGGCCATGGCCAAGGAGCGTACGGAATTGCGCCATCGCACCGCCGCGATGGTCGACCCGCTCACTGGCATCGCCAATCGCCGGGCATTTCTCTACGACGCCGGTCAGATGGCGAAACGCCATGCCGTCAATCCGAAGCCGACCGCCGTGCTGCTGATCGACCTCGATCATTTCAAATCGATCAACGACCGCTTCGGTCACGCGCTCGGCGACCGGGTCCTGGAAATGTTTACGGACTCGGCGCGCCAGTCGATCCGTTCGACGGATCTGCTCGGCCGTCTCGGCGGCGAAGAGTTCGCTGCGATCCTCTATGACACGACCCCCGACAAGGCTTTCGCAGCGGCCGAACGGATGCGTGAGGGCTTCGCACGGATCGCACAGGACGTTGGCGGCCGTCCGGTCTGTGCGACCGTAAGTATCGGGCTTGTGCATTGCGAGGAGGCTGTCCTCGACGTGCCCGAACTGTTGGCGCAGGCCGATCAGGCGCTTTACTTCGCCAAGGAGAATGGCCGCAATCGGGTCGAGGTCGCATCGCTCGATATGATCCTGCAGCGCCAGGATCGCGAAGAGGCCTACGCGGCGCCGCGGCCAACTGCCGCCCAGAGCGCCGCCTAAGCGTTCACGATCGTTCGGGTGCCGATGGCGTGCCGTGCGTATGAAAGGTCTCGATTGTTTTGAGGCCCCACGCTTGACCCTTCCGCCGCTCTGCTTCGGTCCACACGACAGGTTCCCAGTCAGGCGCGAGCACGAGGCGTGAGCCTGCGTTCGCCAGTTCGACACGGTTTCCTGCCGGCTCCCAGACATAGAGGAAGAACGTCTGTTGGATGGCGTGCTTGTGCGGGCCGGTCTCGATGTGCACACCGTTTTCCAAAAAGATGTCGGCCGCTTGCAGGATGTGTTCGCGCTGGTCGACCGCGAAGGTCGCATGATGAAACCGGCCGCGGGTGTTCGTCATGTCGCGCGTATAGGCGACGTCATAGGATTTGTTGTTGCAGGTGAACCAGCAGCCACCCAGCGTCCCGTCGTCGAGTTGAATGACCTCCGTAATGCGACTGCCCAGCGCCTGCGGAAGAAAATGACGAATCGCATCAACGTCCTTCGCCAGCAGGTTGATATGGTCCAGACGGCGCGGCGCAATCGCCCTGTTAGGCGTACGGCCCGCCTGGTTCTTGAGCGCCGGTTGATCGTTGCTGGCCGGGCGATAGCGTTGTGTCTCGTAGTAGATTTCGAATTCGTGGCCGTCCGGATCGTGGAATCGATAGGCGGGACCATGGCCTTTGTCGCCGTCATTCCAGCCGATACCGGCACCAAGCGCATCGATCGCTTTGACGCGCCGCTCAAGCGCCTGCGGGCTGGCCGCGCGATAGCCGGCGTGGCGGATGCCTGTCGTCTTTGAAGCGGTCAGCTTCAGCGTGTGAAATTCATAATCGTCAAAGGCGCGCAGATAAACGCTGTCGCCCTCGCGGCCGCTCTCGATCAGACCGAAAATTCGCGTGAAGAAGTCGAGGCTGGCTTCGGGCTTGTTCGTGAGAAGTTCGACGTGGCCGAGATGGGCGATGTCGTAGATCGGTTCGGCCTGCATACCTTTTCCTTCCCGGCGGGGCGCTGATCACAGGTTGAGTCCCATCCTTTCTAAATTGCTCCTGCACGACAAATGGTAGTTTTTGGCCTATTCATGAACCCCATGCATGTGGCCGGTTTGCCGCGGGAGGGGGTTCGATGCGCATCGATTTTCTTGGGCTAGAGGCCTTCCTCAGCATCGCCGAACGCGGCAGCTTTCAGCGGGCGGCGGCACATCTCAATCTGTCGCAGACTGCGATCAGTCACCGGATGCGAAAGCTGGAGGAAGAGCTCGGGTTGAAGCTCTTCGCGCGTACGACCCGCGAAGTCACCCTGACACGAGCCGGCATCGATTTTCTGCCGAAGGCACAGGCGGCCTTGGCCGAACTGGAACAATCTTTCGACGAGCTCAAGCAGCAGGGCGCGAAGCGTCGCGAGCGGCTCGATATCGCTTGCCTGCCGGTGTTCGCGGTCAGCTATCTGCCGGCCATCCTCAACCGCTTTCATAAATTCCAGCCCGGCATGCAGGTTCGGGTGTTCGAGGCGCCTTCGGCCGCCATCGCTGAACTGGTGCAATCGGGCGAGGTCGAGTTCGGGCTTAGCGTCGTGCAGACCAACCGATGGGATCTGGAAACAGAGGCGATCGCATCGTCGCCGCTGGCTTTGGCGTGTCCGTCGCGCCATCCACTCGCGAAGAAACGGTCGCTCGGGTGGGGGCAGTTGCGCAATCTGCCGCTGATCCGTGTCGGCTCAAAAACGGCCATCCGGCCGATGATCGACGATGCGATGAGCGCGGCGCGTGTGACCTTGAGCTGGCAATACGAGGTGCAGCACGTCGAAACCGCGGTCAATATGGCGGAGGCGGGCCTCAGCTTCGCAATCGTGCCGAGCATTGATGTCGCTCTGCATCGCGGCCGCGGCCTGGTTGCCGTCCCACTGCGCGGGCCAATCTTGTCCTGCACCTATGGCCTCGTCAGCCGGCGCGGCATCCCGCTGTCGCCGCCGGCGGCCAAGCTGCGCGGTCTGCTGATTGAAGAGATGAAGGCCAAAGGCGGACTACATGCACCTGATGTATGAATAGGCACATACTATTCATTTGATTAACATTTGGATTTTCGGCACTTTCGCGTGGCTGCGAGTCCATTCGTACACAAATAGCAGGCGAGGCCGGTCCGCAACTCGGTACACCGTGACGTGCTGACGCGCCGTTCCTGCATTGACCGGAGGTGGCGAGATAGGCCACTTTAGTGCCAATGACGCGCGCCGCCGGTTGGAAATTAGTGGGATATCCAACTAATTTGATCGCGCCGATTCTGAATAATTCGAAGTACAAGAAGCGAACTCAGGGAGGATGACTATGAAGATGATGAACTATGTGGGGGCCGCTGCGCTGGCCCTCGCCATGGGCGGCGTTGCCCAGGCCGAAAACGTCAAGATCGGTGTCGTGCTGCCGTTCAGCGGCGCCAATGCCGATCTCGGCCATCAGATGGACAAGGCGATCGACCTTTACGTGAAACTGCACGCCAAGGACATCGCGCCCCACACCGTCGAACTGGTCAAGCGCGACGAAGGCCCGCCGACCGGCGCACAGGCCAAGACGGTTGCGACCGAGCTGATCACCAACGACAAGGTGAGCATGCTGCTCGGCTTCTCGTTCTCGCCGTCGTCGATCGCGCTGGCGCCGGTCGTGACGCAGGCGAAGGTGCCGATGATCATCTCCAACGCCGGCACGGCATGGATCACCAACCTGTCGCCTTATATCGTGCGGCTGTCGTTCAGCATGTGGCACACCGCGTATCCGATGGGCTCCTATGCCTTCGACAAGATCGGCTGCAAGACCGCGGCGCTGGCTTACACCGACTTCCCGCCGGGCAAAGACTCGACCGAAGCCTTCAAGACCGGTTTCGAGAAGGCCGGCGGCAAGGTCGTGGACTCGATCCCGCTTGGCAGCCCGGTTCAGGTACCGGACTTCACGCCGTTCTTCCAGAAGATCAAGGATCAGAAGCCCGACTGCATGTACGTGTTCATTCCGTCCGGCGCGCACGCGACCGGCGTAATGAAGTCTTACGGCGAACTCGGTATGCGCAAAGCGGGCGTCAAGCTGATCGGGCCGATGGACCTCATCCCGGACAACAAGCTGCAGGACATGGGCGATGCCGCCATCGGCACCATCGTCATGAGCCACTACGCCGTCGATCTCGAAAATGCCGAGAACAAGTCGTTCAACGCGGAATGGCATAAGGCCTACGGCAAGGACTCCTATCCGGACTTCATGTCGGCCCAGGCGTGGGACAGCATCCACGCTATCTTCGACGCCATCAAAAAGCTCGACGGCAAGGTCGCCGACGGTGCCAAGGTTGTCGATGCGATGAAGGGCTGGAAGGCCAACGGTCCGCGCGGCAGCGTCATGATCGACGCGGACACCCGCGACATCGTTCAGGACGAGCATGCGATGGAAGTCATCCGCAAGCCCGACGGCAAGCTCGGCGTCAAGATCGTGGGTACCACCAAGCAGGTCAAGGACGAGTGCAAGGTGCAGAAGATCGGCCGCTGCGGCTCCTGATCGCCTGATCTAGATTGACACTAAATGGCGCCGCCGCGCATAAAGGCGCGGCGGCGTTTTTCTTAAACGTGGGGTTGGGTTCGTGCCGCATTTTGCCATTATCGCCGTCAGCATTCTGTTCGACGGCCTGGCCTATGCCATGTTCCTGTTCATTACTTCCGTCGGCCTGTCGGTGACGATGGGGCTGATGGGTTTTGTGAACCTCGCGCATGGTGCCTTCGCCATGGCCGGCGGCTATGTCGTCGTGTCGCTGACGCGCAATCTCGGCATTGGTTTCGTGCCGGCACTGGTCATCGCGTCGGTGACAGTCGGCGCGGTCAGCGTGCTGTTCGAGCGCGGGCTTTATCGCAGGCTCTACAAGGCTACTGATCTGGAGCAGGTGCTGCTCACCATCGGCCTTGCTTTCATGGCGATCGCGACCGCGACCTATTTCTACGGCCCCATTCCGAAATCGGTGCCGCTGCCGGAATGGCTGCAGGGCGACATCAATCTCGGCTTCCGCACGTTCCCGAGTTACCGCGCCTTCCTAGTCGTGCTCGGCGCCGTGCTGATTTCGGTGCTGTGGTACGCCTTCGAGAAAACCAATATCGGCGCCAAGATCCGCGCCGCGGTCGACAACCGGCGCATGGCAGAGTCGGTCGGCATCAATGTCGATCTGTTGTTCACGCTGACGTTTGCGGTCGGCTCCGGCTTGGCTGCGCTCGGCGGTGGCCTTGCGATCCAGTTGTTCGGTCTGTCGCCCAGTTTCGCGGTGCTCTATCTTGTGCTGTTCCTGATCGTCGTCGCGGTCGGCGGCCTCGGCAGCCTGAAGGGGACGCTGCTGGCGGCGTTGGTGGTGGGCATCGTCGACACCGGCGGCAAATACATGCTGGCGGAGGCGGGCGGCTTCTTCATCTACGCCATCACGATTGTCGTTCTGCTGATCAAGCCGGCGGGGTTCTACGGCCGTGAGTGACATTCCCGCCGACAACATCGACCGCAAGGCCGTCCGCGACCGCGCTGCGGCATATCTGTTGAGCCGCCACCATTTCCATTGGCCGGAAGCGTTGCCGTGGCTGATTGCCATCGCCGCGTTCTTTGTTTTCCCGGACCGCATGACCTTCGGCAGCCAGGTGCTGATCATGGTCATGTTCGCACTCTCGTTGGATCTCATTCTCGGCTACGCCGGCATCGTCACGCTGGGGCACGCCGCATTCTTCGGGCTTGGCGCCTATACTGTAGGCCTCGGCGCCGCGAAGCTCGGCTGGACCGAGCCGGTCAGCGGCCTGTTTGCCGCCGCTTTCGTCGCAGGGCTGGGCGGTTTCATCACCGGCTGGTTCCTGCTGCGCTATCGGGGCCTGACGCTGCTGATGTTGACGCTCGCCACCGCGATCATGCTGCAGGAAACCGGCAACCTGCGGTCCGATATTTCCGGCGGTTATGACGGCCTGCCGGGTCTCGAGTTCAAGCCGCTGTTCGGCCTGTTCGAATACGATCTTTATGGCCGCACCAATTATCTCTACGTGCTCGGCGTACTGGCGGTCGTATTCTATCTGGTGCGCCGCATCGTCTATTCGCCGTTTGGGCAGGCGCTCACTGGCATCCGTGAAAACGTCAAGCGCATGCACGCGATCGGCTCGCCGGTGCATCTGCGGCTGGTCACGGTTTATACCATCGCGGCGAGCATCGCGGGCGTGGCCGGCGCACTGTTCACACAAACTAATGCCTACGTCACACTGACGGTCTTCGACTTCGAAAACTCCGCCAAGGTGATGGTGATGCTGATCCTTGGCGGCACCGGGCGGCTCTACGGCGCGTTCCTCGGCGCGGTAGTCTACATGGTGCTGGAGGATTACTTCTCGAAACTGTCGCCGACCTTCTGGCAGTTCGGCATCGG
>CAISIV010000290.1 GCA_903885555.1 uncultured Hyphomicrobiales bacterium | reverse complement strand
GTGGTATTGCTTGTCATGGCGTGGTCTCCAGTCCGGCGCTTCAACGCCGGATGATTCGAGGTTGAACACCCCGGAGACTACGCCACCCTTCATTCCTACCAACCTCGCGACGGCACCTACCCCCCGATACCAGCAGGGGTAATAACAATGCGGGAACGTGTTATATTCAATCCAAGTTTTTGTTATGGCGCATAACGGCGATTGTTGCTGATGTCCCGCCGCGCACAGCCGACAAAACATAGTCCCAAGGAGGATTACTTCGGCAGCTCGGCTTTGCACGCACGCCCGAGGTCGTCCCAGAGCCAGCCGCACTTGGTGCAGCTGCCGAGCGAAAGCCCCAGCAGGACAAGGCACAGAATCACGGCGGCGCGCTTTTGCATGAGGCAAGCTTACCTGACTTGAGAAACAGCCGCGAGGGGGCGGCAAGCAGGCCGGCGGGCACCGGAATTCGTCCGGCTGGCCGGGACGCTTGGCACAATATCTCGTTAACCCTGCATTTTACATGGAAAGTAAGGGTTATTGCCTAGACGGAACTTCCTCAGTCGCGAGAGAAGCTCGCGTTCAATCAAATTTCCAGGAAGGGATTTTGGAAGTCAGCCGCTTGGCTGAAAGGAGAACTGCGTCGTGCGTAATCTTGTCGCCCGCTTTTGCCGGGACGAATCCGGCTCTGCCGTCATCGAATATTGCTTTCTGGCGAGCGGAGTCCTGGTTTTATCATTCTATCTTTTCAAAGGCCTTGGCGGCCGGCGGCTGCGCTCGTTGCGCAACGAAAATCTGCGGCTCAAAGCGCTGCTCGCCGAATCCATGCTGGACGTGTCCGCGTTAAGAGACACCCGCGGCAAGATCTGACGCCGCAACAGCCTGCATCATCATCGTTTCAAGAAACGCCCGCGCGTATCGCGGGCGGCAGCCGACGCATCTGTCATGAAAATTGTTGTGAAATCGCCGCCGGCTCCCAACGGCGTCGCCTGCCTGCGGTGCGAAGAGCCGATACCGGTCCGATCGCTCGAAGGATTGGCCGAAATATTTTCGGTGCCCTGCCCGCGCTGCGGCACCAGGGCCATGTACGACACCAAACATCACCTCAAGCCGCTGGTGCTCGAGCGGCGCGCCTAGGCGCAGGCATCGAACGGCGCGATCAGGACGCCGTGCCCGAGACGCGCAGATCGAAGCCAAGTTCGAGAATGGTTTCGCCCTTGGCGTCGACCACACTCATCGACCAGCCCGACAGATCCTGAATGTGCGGATCGCACATCGCGGTGCGCAGTTCGCGCACCTGCTGGGTGGCGTGCTTGCGCGCGGCCGCGAGTCCGCTCAGCTCAAAACCGACATCGTCGGTGAACTGGCGCTTCCCATCGCTGAAGTGGAAAAAGAACCGGGGCACGTTGCAGTACTCTCGAAGGACCGAAGCTGAGATATTCCCGCGCCTAGCAAAGCCGAATGACAGCCCGATAACCACCCCCTCCCGGTGCAAAGACAACGGACTTAAGCACAGAGAAAAGCCGGATTATTTGCCAGCCGTATCGTCGAAGCGGCGCCGCGCTTCCTGGATATCGGGCCGGTGCGTGCGCGCCCACAGGCCGAGCCCGCTCACCGGTTCGAGCAGGGAACGCCCCAAATCTGTCAATTCGTAGTCGACCCGCGGCGGCACGGTCGGAAATACTGTGCGGGTCACCAGCCCGTCGCGCTCCAGCGCGCGCAGGGTCAAAGTCAGCATGCGCTGGGAAATGCTGCCGAGCGCGCGGCGCAATTCGTTGAAGCGCTTGGCCCCATCGCCGAGGGTCGAGACCACTAGAACGGTCCATTTGTCGCCGACCCTCGACAAAACCTCGCTCACGGCCCGGCAATCCTCAGGCACATGCAGGGAACTGGGTGCCAGCGCTGTGCCTTCTTGTGTGTTTTTGGCAGTCATCTATCTAGCCTCAGTAATCATTTGTAACCCACAAGCTAGAGGCTCATATGACCAAATTCAAGCTCGGTATCGTCGTCGGCAGCAACCGCCGCGACAGCATCAACCGCAAGCTGGCGCAGGCGCTGGCCAAGCTCGGCGGCGGCGCCTTCGAGCCGGACTTTATCCGGATCGACGACCTCCCGCTCTATAACCAGGACCTTGAAGCGGACCTGCCGGCCGAAGTGTCGCGCTTCAAGAAGCACGTTGAAGCCGCCGACGCCTTGCTCTTCGTCACGCCCGAGCACAGCCGCTCGATCCCGGCCGTACTCAAGAACGCGATCGATTGGGGCATGCGGCCGTGGGGCAAGACGTCGTGGCCGAACAAGCCCGCCGCCGTGACCGGTACCTCGCCGGGCGCGATCGGCACGGCCATCGTGCAACAGCATCTCAAAGCGGTGCTCGGCGCGCAGGGCCTGCACCTGATGGGCGGCGAAGCCTACGTTACCTTCAAGCCCGATCTGGTGGATGCCGACAACAATATCGCCGACGAGAGCGTCCGAACCTTCCTCAAGGCCTTCGTCGATAACTTCGTCACTTTCGCCGGGCGCTTCGCCGCCCCTGCCGCGCCCCGCGCGGCAGCGTAGAAAAGAAAGGCACCAACATCATGTCGATCCGCCCGGTCAAGCGCATCGTCCAGTCCACTCCCACCATGGAAGGCGCCGGCGTGAAACTGCGCCGCGCCTTCGGCTTCGGCGACACCGCCGAGACCGATCCGTTCCTGCTGCTCGACGACTTCCGCAATGATCGTCCGCAGGATTATCTCGCCGGTTTCCCGTGGCATCCTCACCGCGGAATTGAAACGATCACCTACGTGCTCAACGGCACCGTCGAACACGGCGACAGTCTTGGTAATCGCGGCACGCTCGGCGCGGGCGACGTGCAATGGATGACGGCCGGCAGCGGCATCATGCATCAGGAAATGCCGCAAGGTGACGCGCAAGGCCGCATGCACGGCTTCCAGCTGTGGGCGAACCTGCCGTCGTCGCTCAAGATGACGGCGCCGCGCTATCAGGACATCAAGGGTGCGCAGGTGCCGGAAGTCACCGACGACGACGGCACGCATGTGCGCGTCGTGTGCGGCGACTTCTGGGGCAAGAAGGGTCCGGTCGAAGGCGTTGCCGCCGATCCGCGTTATCTCGACGTCTTCGTGCCGCCGAACAAACGCAAGACCCTGAAGGTCGAAGTCGAGCGTCACGCTTTCGCTTACGTGTTCGAAGGTTCGGGAACGTTCCGCGATTCATCCAAGCCTTTCGGCGTCCTGCTCGAGAAGGAAGTCGACGGTCAGGAAATCGTCGTGCGCGACCAGGTCGGCGACCGCTCGCTGGTGCTGTTCGATTCCGGCGACGAGATCACCGTGCAGGCCGGCGACAAGGGCGTCCGGTTTCTCCTGGTGTCGGGCAAGCCGATTCAGGAGCCGGTGGCCTGGCACGGGCCGATCGTGATGAACACGCAGGCTGAGCTTCGTCAGGCGATGACCGAGTTGCGCAACGGCAGCTTCATCAAGAACTAGGCCGTTAACGCACAACACGCCGCGCGGGACCATTCCGCGCGGCGGAAGCGCATTCTCTATCGGCGCCCCGGCGTATAGCCGACGGGATAAGCCGACCTTCCGCGCATGAACGACCAGAAGCCGCCGTCGTTCTGATAATCGTCTTCAATGACATTGGGCGTCGGCCGGCGCGTGATGAAGCCGCCCTGGGGCTGATCGCTCAGCACCGCGACAAACTCGGTG
>CAISIV010000289.1 GCA_903885555.1 uncultured Hyphomicrobiales bacterium | reverse complement strand
TCGACGTGAGCAAGGCCACCACGACGCAAATCGCCGGCCTGACCACGACCGCGTTCGGTCAATTGAGCGTCGACCAGATCGAAGCGCTCTCCGTGCCGCAGATCTCGATCCTGTCGACCGATCAGCTCGGTTCTCTGGCGTCCAGCGAGATTCAAAGCCTCAGCTCGACGCAGACGGATGCGTTGACGACGACGCAGGTCAGCCATCTCACCACGACGACGATCAGCCTGTTCTCGAGCGATCAGATCGGCGCGTTCACCACCACGCAGGTACGCAGCCTGACGACGACGCAGCTCAACGCGTTGTCGACCGACACGCTCGACGCGGTGGATGTGAGCGCGCGACAACGGCGCAGATCGCCGGCCTGACGACGACCACGGTCAGTCTCTTGACCAACGACCAGGTTGGATCGCTGACGGCGGCGCAAGTCGCGAGCCTGTCGACCGGCCAGATCGGCACGCTGACGTCGACCGAGGTCCAGTCCTTCACGACCACTCAGGCGGACGCGCTGACGTCCACGCAGCTTGGCACCTTGACGACGACGGCGCTCGGCTTGCTGTCGAGCGACCAGATTGGCGCGCTCAGCACCACACAATTGCGCAGCCTGACGACGACGCAGCTCAACGCGCTGTCGGTCGACTCGCTCGACGCGGTCGACGTGACCAAGGCGACGACAACGCAAATCGTCGGCCTGACGACAACCGCGATCGGCCAATTGAGCGAAGCGCAGGTCGGCGCGTTCTCCACCTCGCAGATAGCCAACCTGTCGACCGGTCAGATCGGCGTGCTGACGTCGGCCGAGATCCAGTCTTTCACGACCACGCAGGCGAACGCGCTGACCTCGACGCAGCTTGGCGGCTTGACGACGACCGCGCTCGGCTTGCTGTCGAGCGACCAGATCGGCGCGCTCAGCACCACGCAGCTGCAGGGCCTGACCACGACGCAGCTGAATTCGCTGTCCGTCGACATGCTCAACGCGCTCGACGTGAGCAAGGCGTCCTCGACGCAGGTCGCCGGCCTGACCACGACCGCGGTCGGCCAGTTGCTGGAAGCTCAGGTTTCCGCGCTGACCACGGATCAGATCGCCAACCTATCCACCAGCCAGATCGACACGCTGACGTCGACCGAGATCCAGAACTTCACCACGACGCAGGCGGCGGCTCTGACGGGTACGCAGCTCGGCGGGCTGACGACGACGGATCTGGGACGGTTCTCGACCGACCAGATCGGCGCGCTGACCACGGCCCAGGTTCAGGGTCTGACGACCGGTCAGCTCAATACGCTCAACGCCGCTCTGCTCGACACGCTCGACCTCGCCAAGTTCAGCGGCGATCAGGTCGTCGGGCTGACGACCACGTCGGTGGGCAGCCTCACCGATGCCCAGATCGGCGCACTGACCGCGACACAGGTCTCGGTGCTGTCCGTCGATCAGCTTGCGGCGCTCACGACAACCGAGTTCAGCAACTTCAATACCGATCAGGCCGCCGCGCTGACCTCGACGCAAGTCGCAGGTCTGACCACGACCTACTTCGCCGCGCTGTCGGCAACGACCGGTATTCCGGCTCTGAGCGCCGACGCGATCGCCGGCATCAGCACGGATGACATCCTGTCCTTGAGCACGGATCAGGGTAATGCGTTTACCCAGGCTCAGATCGACGTCATGTCGTCCGATCAGAGAACCGCGCTGATCGGTCTCTTGGCCTGATAACATAAGGATCGAGCCTTAACCGGCTCATCCTTCGGTACAGCCGGGCTTGGTACGATACCTTGCCACCGGGATGGCAACCGGGCGCAGCATTGCCGTCAGCACGCGTTCTGTCTCATGATCGCCTCCGCGGCAGCCGCCGCGATTCTGAGGTGATATCGTGAGTCTCGGCGTTCCCGATTATCTGATTGTTGGCGGCGGCAGCGCCGGCGCAGTTCTGGCGGCGCGGCTGGCGGAAAATCCGTCCGTCCGCGTCCTGCTCATCGAGGCGGGACCGGACACGCCGCCCGGCAACGTGCCCGACGATGTCGCCGATCTGTTTCCCAGTTCATCGCTGAACCAGAACTATTTCTGGCCTGGCCTGCAGGCGCAGCGCCGTCCGGGCGGGCCGCTGTATCCTTATCCGCAGGCGCGGATCATGGGTGGCGGTTCCAGCATCATGGGGATGTGGGCGCTGCGCGGCGTGCCGTCGGACTTCGAGGCCTGGGAAGCGGCAGGAGCCGAAGGCTGGGGTCCCAGCGACGTCGTCAAGATCTATCGTAAATTCGAAAACGATCTCGATCGCGACAATACGCAGGCCAAGCCCGCGCCTTACACCATCCGCCGTGTGCCGCACGAGAACTGGCCGCCCTTCGCAACCGCGATGGAACGCGCCGCGATGGCGCGGGGCATGCGGACCATCGGCGACATCAATGAAGACCCGTCCGAGGGCTTCTTCCCGTTGCCGCTGAGCCATGGCGATGCCCGGTCCTCGAGCGCCAGCACCTATCTCACCAGCGCGGTGCGGCGCTGGCCCAATCTGGAAATAATGGCCGACACGCAGGTCACCAAATTGCGCTTTGACGGCACCCGCGCCGTCGGCGTCACGGTGCGGCGTGGCGGCGTAACCAGCAACATCGATGCCCGCGAAGTGATCCTGTCGTCCGGCGCGGTGCATTCGCCGGCGATGCTGATGCGTTCCGGCATCGGGCCGGGCGATGAATTGCAGCGGCTTGGCATTGCACCTGTGGCGGTGCGGGCAGGGGTCGGCCGCAACCTGCAGAACCATCCCTATCTCAACATCGCCATGACGCTGCCGTCCGGCCAGCGCATGGCCGAAAGCCTGCGCCACTTCGCGCTGGCCGGCATCCGCGTCTCGTCCGGCCTGAAGGATTGCCCGCCGGCCGACTTGATGGTCTTTGCCATCGGCCGCGTCAGTGGCCGCGGCTGGGGCCCGTCGCTGGCGATGGTCGGTGCCTCGGTCTATGCGCCGTTCTCGCGCGGCAGCGTCACGCTCAGCAGCCCGGACATAGATGTCCGCCCGGCCATCTCATTCCAGTTCATGACCGACCCGCGCGACGCGCCGCGCATGGTGCAGGCGACGCGCTTTGCCGAAAGCCTGCTGATGGAGACGGCGGTCAAGGACACCTTCAACGACGCCTTCCTGCTGCCGCCGATTATGGCGCTCAACCAGTTCGATCGGCCGGGCGTCACCGGCTCGATCATGGCGCAGGCGGCGACGCTGCTGCTCAACGCGCCGGCGCCGGTCAGCCGCTTCGTGCTCAATCGCATGCTGCAGCCGGGCCGCTGGATCGGAAATGCCAAGCGCCGCCAGGCGCTGACGGACGATGAAATTCTCGGCGCCGTGGCGCCGATGGGCCACGTCACCAGCACCTGCTCGATCGGGCGGCCTGATAACCCGATGGCGGTCGTTGACAAAAATCTTCGCGTTTACGGCATCGACAATCTGCGCGTGGTCGATGCCTCTGTCATGCCCTGCGTGCCGAGCGCCAACACCAACCTCACCACCATCATGGTCGCGGAACGCGCTGCCGAGTTGATCGCGTCGGGCGTGCGGTAAAAGGTGACGAAATGACCAAGAAAATCGCGGTTCTCGGCAGCGGCGCCAATGGCGCCTCCATCGGCGCTGATCTGACGCGGGCCGGGCTCGATGTCGTGCTGATCGATCAATGGCCGGAACACGTCGCGGCGATGCGCGAGAAGGGCATTCGCATCGAAATGCCGGAAGAGACGCAGGTGACACCGGTGCGCGCCTATAATCTCTGCGACGTCTGCACCTTCACTTACAAGTTCGACGTCGTTCTGCTGCTGATGAAGGCCTACGATTCGCACTGGGCCTGCCAGTTGATCGAGCCTTATCTCAAGGCCGACGGACTTGTCGCCGGCGTGCAGAACGGCATGACCGTCGACGTCATCGCCGAAGTCGTCGGTCCGCAGCGCACGATGGGCTGCGTTATCGAGATTTCATCGACCATGTTCGACCCCGGCGTGGTGCAGCGCGATTCGCCGCCGTCGCGGTCGTGGTTCGCCGTCGGCGGCATCGATCCGCGCGTGAAGGGCCGCGAAACGGAAGTCGGCGATCTGCTCAAATGCGCCGGCACTGTTGAATATGTCGACGATATCCGCGCCAGCAAATGGATGAAGCTGGTCAGCAATGCCACCACGCTGGTGACGACCGCGATCCTCGGCCAGTCGATCCACGACGCCTCCGCCACGGCGGCGATGCGCGAGTTGATGCTGCGGTCGGGCCAGGAAGCGCTCGACACCGGCAAGGCGATGGGCCTGCCGGCGGTGCCGATCTTCGGCATGAAGCCGGACGATGTTCGCCAGTCCAACCGGCTGGTCGAGACGCTGCTCGACACGCTGGTGAGCGGCTTTACGCTGAAGAGCACGATCACGACGGTGTTGCAGGACTGGATGAAGGGCCGCCGCAGCGAGGTCGATAATATCAATGGGCAGGTGGTAGCCGAGGCCAAAAAACTGGGCCTCTCTACCCCGGTCAATGCTGCCATCGTCGAACTGGCGCACCGGATCGAGCTGGGAATCCTGAAACCGGATCCGTCCAACCTTCGCCTGATCCAGGATATGGTCGGCGTAAAGTAAGAGAACACGAATGGCGGCGGTCGATCGAGCGGTCACGATTGAGGATTTGCGCAGGCTCGCTTTGCGGCGGCTGCCGCGCTTTGTCGGCGATTATCTCGAAGGCGCGGCCGGCGACGGCGGCGGCGTCCGCAGTAATATCGACGCTTTCCGCAAATACAAGTTCGTGCCACGCGGGCTCAACGACGTCACGCCGGTAAACACCGGCAACGAAGTGTTCGGCAAAAAGTATGCGAGCTTGTTCGGCATTTCGGCGGTAGGTGTGGCCGGCATCTATCGCCGTCACGCAGACGAATTGCTGGCCGAGGCCGCGCGCGACGCCAACATCCCTTTCATCCTGTCGGGCGCGTCGATGGCGCCGATCGAAACGATCGCCAGAATCGCGCCGGACCACACCTGGTATCAGCTCTACGGCGCGCATACGCCGAAGGTGACGCAGGACATGCTGGCGCGGGCGCGCGACAGCGGCGTCAAGGTGCTGGTCTATACAGTCGACTATCCGCTGGCGCCGCGATCCGAAGTCGCCTCGCGCACCGGCATATCGATGGCGACCGGGCCGACGTTGCGCACGTTCCCAAAGCTGGCTCTCGACGCGTTGCTGCATCCGTGCTGGACCGCGGAATATCTGCGCAATGGCGGTCTGGCCAAGCTCGGCAGCTGGGAGAAATACGCGCCACCGGGCAGCAACGCCAGGCAGATCGCGGCTTATTATGTCGAGCACTGGAATAACACGCAGACCTGGCAGCACCTCGACTTGATCCGCAAAAGCTGGACCGGGCCGATGGTGGTGAAAGGCCTCGTGCACCCGGACGACGTCAAGCGTGCGGTGGCGGCCGGCGCTGATGCGGTCACGGTGTCGAACCACGGCGGCAACAAGCTCGACTGCATGCAGGGCTGCCTTGAGTCGCTGGCACAGGTGAGGGCGGCGGTCGGGCCGAAGGTGACGCTGTTCTTCGACGGCGGCATTCGCCGCGCCTCCGACATCATCGTCGCCAAGGCGCTCGGCGCCGATCACTGTTTCCTCGGCCGTGCCACCATCTATGGCGTCACCGCCGGCGGCCTGCGCGGTGCCAAACGCGCCATCGAACTGCTGCAATCCGATCTAGAGTATACGATGGCAATGATCGGTACGCGCACGGTCGCCGATATCACGCGGGATCACGTCGCGCCTTAGCGGCGCGATCGAGCAGGGGAAACGGCATGGCAGACAAATCTCCTTCGCAGCTGATCGACGCCAAGATCAAGGACCTGGGCGACTGGCGTGGTGTGATGCTTGGCCGCATTCGCACCGTGGTGCTGGCAGCCGATCCCGGTATTGTCGAGGAGTTGAAATGGCGCGGCGTGGCGGTGTGGTCGCACACCGGCATCATCTCGACGGGCGAGACCTACAAGAATGCCGTGAAGATGACCTTCGCCAAAGGCGCGTCGCTGGACGACCCGGCGGGCCTGTTCAACGCGAGCCTCGAAGGCAACATGCGGCGCGCCATCGATTTTCATGAGGGTGACAAGATCGACGAGGGCGCGCTGAAAAGTCTCGTCCGTGCCGCCATTGCGCTCAACGTGAGCAAATCGAAGAAGAAAGCGCCGGCGGCCGGTGGCGCCAAGGCAGCCAAGAAGAAGCGGCTATAGGTCAGACCTGTAGATAGCGCTCGCGCACGCTAGGGTCGGCGGCGAGCGCCGCCGACGTGCCAGTCCACACGACGTGGCCCTTTTCGATGACCACGTGCCGATCGGCGATTGGCAGCAACGCCTTGAGGTGCTTGTCGACGACCAGAATGGCCTGGCCTTCCTGCTTCAGCTTCGCCAGACACTGCCAGATCTCGGTGCGAATCTTCGGCGCCAGCCCTTCGGTGGCCTCGTCGAGGATCAGCACCTTGGGATTGGTCATCAACGCGCGGCCGATGGCCAGCATCTGCTGCTCGCCGCCGGACAGCTCGTTGCCCATGTTGCGTTTGCGCGCCGCCAGCGATGGAAAAAATTCGTAGATGCGCGCCAGGGTCCAGCGCGGGGTTCCGAAGCGGGCGGCACCGGTGGCGATGAGGTTCTCCTCGACCGTCAGCGTCGGGAAAATCTGCCGGCCTTCCGGCACGAGGCCGAGGCCCGCCTGCGCAATGCGATAGGGTGGCAGGCCGATCAGCGATTGACCGTCGAATGTCGCCGCGCCGCTCTGCGGCGGCACCAGTCCCATCAGCGCGAAAATCGTCGTGGTCTTGCCCATGCCGTTGCGGCCAAGCAGCGTCACGACTTCGCCAGCGCCGACGGTGAAGCTGATGTCGAACAGCACCTGGGCCGGTCCGTAGGATGCTGCGAGTTTCTCGACCGACAACATGGGGTTATTCCAGCTCATCGCCGAGATAGGCCGTGACCACGGCGGGGTCGGCGCGCACCGCGGCGGGCGCGCCGCTGGCGAGAATGCGACCGTAGGTCAGCACCGAAATACGATCGGCTAGCGCGAACACCGCGTTCATGTCGTGCTCGACCAGCAGCATCGAGAAGCGGCCTTTCAGGCGTTGCAGCACCCCGACCAGCCGCGCGCCTTCCTCATGCCCCGTGCCGGCCATCGGTTCGTCGAGAAGCAGCAACTTCGGCTGCATCGCCAGTGCAATGGCCAGTTCCAGTGCGCGTTTCTCGCCGTGCGAGAGATGCGCGGCCAGCACGTCAGCGCGGGTGCTCAAGCCAACCTCTTCAAGTGCTGCAAACGCCGGATCGTTCAGTTCGGCCTCACGCGCCGCTGCGCCAGCGAATTTATAGCTCGAACCGCTGCGCGCCTGAACCGCGAGCGCGACGTTCTCCAGCGCCGAGAACTTCGGCAGCACCGAGGTGATCTGGAACGACCGCGCCAGGCCCAGTTCGGCGCGCTTGTTCGACGGCAGGGCGGTGACGTTCGTGCCGTTGAAGACGATGGCGCCGTCGTCCGGTGCTAGCAGCCCGGAGATTTGGTTGATCAGTGTCGTCTTGCCGGCGCCATTCGGTCCAATCACGGCGTGCAGCTCGCCGGCGCCGATATCGAGCGTGACGCCGTCGGTGACGACGAGGCCGCCGAAGCTCTTGCGCAGGTTCGTCAGTTGCAGCACGGGATCAGCCACGGCCGGCTCTCCCGGTCAGGCGTTCAATGAGGCCGACGACGCCGCCGCGCGCAAACAGCACGATCAGCACCAGCATCGGGCCGAAGATCAGTTTCCAGTTCTCCGTGATGCTGCCGAGCCCGTCTTCCAGCAGCAGGAACGCCGCGGCGCCGACGATGGCGCCGTACAGCGTGCCGATGCCGCCGAACAGCACCATGATGATGAGTTCGCCGGAACGCTGCCACGACATGTAGGCCGGGCTGACGAACTCGACGACGTTGGCGAGCAGGAAGCCGGCGAGTCCGCCGATCATGCCGGCGATGACATAGGCGATGCGCTGATATTTGAAGACGTCATAGCCGATGGTCGCCATGCGTACCGGATTTTCCTTGGCGCCGCGGAACACGCGGCCGAAGCGCGAGGCGACGATAGCGCGGCACGCCAGATACGCAGCGAGCAGGAACAGCAGCACGGCGTAGTAGAACACGCGATCGTTCTTGAACGGCTGGAAACCGAGCAGCGTTGAGCGCACCTGCAGAGTCATGCCGTCATCGCCGCCATAGGGCGCCAGCGATCCGGCGACGAAATAGACCATCTGGCCGAAGGCCAGCGTGATCATGATGAAATAGACGCTCTTGGTGCGCAGGCACACCGTGCCGGTGAGATACGCAAAAATTGCGCTGGCGGCGAGCGCCACCGGCAGCGAAATCAGGATGTCGGTGACGCCGTGTGCGCTCAGGATTCCAACCGAATAGGCGCCGATGCCGACAAAGGCCGCGTGACCGAACGATACCAGCCCGCCGTAGCCGCAGATGAAATCGAGCGCGAGCGCCGCAATGGCAAATACCATCACGCGCGTGAACAGGCCGAGCAGATAGGTTTCCGGCCCGAAGGCCGCCGCGACCGGCGCCAGCGCCAGCACGAGAAAAATGAAGACCGGCGCGAGTTCAAGCGCGTGCGGCTTTCTCTGCGGGGCGATGAGCGTTGTGTCGGTCATCAACGCCCCCGCACCGGAAACAGGCCCGCCGGCCGGAAATACAGCACCAGCGCCATCAGCACATAAATGAGCATCGAGGCGATGGCCGGGCCCACGGTGCGGGCGGGCGAGGGCGGCATCACCAGCCGCAGGATGTCGATGGCGAAGGAGCGTCCCAGTGTGTCGACCAGTCCGATCAGCAGGGCGGCAATGAACGCGCCGCGCATCGAGCCGATGCCGCCGATGACGATGACGACGAAAGCCAGAATGAGCACGCCATCGCCCATACCGGGCTCGACCGACAAAATCGGCGCGATCATCACGCCGGCGAAGGCTGCCAGCATGGTGCCGAAACCGAACACGATCATGAACAGCCGGCGGATATCGACGCCGAGCGCCGAGACGATCCGCGCATTGGTCGCGCCGGCGCGCACCAGCATGCCCACGCGGGTCTGGGTGACGAGAAGATATAGGATCAGCCCGACGCCGAGCCCCGAGCCGATGATCACCAGCCGCCACACCGGATAGAGAATGCCGGGCATCAGCACGATGGTGCCGGACAGCATCTCCGGGATCGGCAGGCTGAGGGGCGCGGCACCCCACACCACCTTCACGCCCTGGTTCAAAAACATGATGATGCCGAAGGTGGCGATCACCTGCTCGAGATGGTCGCGCTCATAGAGATGGCGGAACACGACGAACTCGAGCAGCAGCCCGAACACCAGCGCGGCGGCGAGCGCCAGCACCAGCGCGACCAGGAAATTGCCGGTCAGCGCGTAGAACATCACCGCGAGATAGGCGCCCAGCATGTACTGGACGCCATGCGCGAGGTTGATGAAGTCCATCACGCCGAACACCAGCGTCAGGCCGGCCGCGATCAGGAACAGCAGGACGCCGAACTGCAGCCCGTTGAGCGTCTGGACGAAGAGGAGGGAGAGACTCATCGGCTGCGGTGCTTTTCCCTCTCCCTGCAGGCTGGGAGAGGGAAAGCCCTTACTTCATCGGGCAGTCCTTGGCGTACGGATCGGCGTAGTTCGCAAAGACCTTCTTGTCGATTTCGGTCTGAAACTTGCCGTCGGCGCGCGCTGCCACCTTCACCTGGTAGAAGTCCTGGATCGGATAGTGGTTGGTGTTGAACTTGAAAGCGCCGCGCAGCGAGGTGAACGGCGCCTTCATCATGGCCGCGCGCAGCGCGTCCTTGTCGGCCGTGTTGCCTTTGGTCGCCTTCAGCGCGCCATCGATCAGCAGCGCCGCGTCGTAGGACTGGAAGGCGTAGGTCGCCGGCACCGCGTTGTATTCCTTCTCGTAATCGGCGACGAACTTCTTGTTCTGCGGATTGTCGAGGTTCGGCGCCCAGTTGGCACCGCCGAAGAAGCCCAATGCGGCTTCCTTCTGCGCCGGCAGCGTCGATTCATCGACGGTGAAGGCGGACAGGAATTTCACCTTGTCGGCGAGGCCGGCCTGGCGGAACTGCTTGACGAAATTCACGCCCATGCCGCCGGGCAGGAACACGAAGACGGCGTCGGGCGAAGCGGCGGCGATCTTCGAGAGTTCGGCGGAGTAGTCGAGCTGGCCGAGCGGCACATAGACTTCGTCGGCGAGTTCGCCCTTGAAGAAACGCTTGAAGCCGGCGAGCGAGTCTTTGCCGGCCGGATAGTTCGGCGCCATGATGAAGACCTTCTTCATGCCGGCGTCCTGGGCGTATTTGCCCATCACTTCGTGGTTCTGGTCGTTCTGATACGACGTGACGAAGAAGTTGGCGTTGCAGTCCTTGCCGGCGAAGTTCGAGGTGCCGGCGTTCGGCGAGATCAGGATGGCGCCGCCGTCGGTGACGGGCTTCATGATGGCAACGAGGATGTTGGAGAAAATCGGTCCGACGACGAAGTCGACCTTGTCGCGGTCGATCAGCGCCTTGGCCTTGCTGACGGCGACGTCGGGCTTGAGCTCGTCGTCTTCTACGATCAGCTGAACCTCGCGGCCGCCGAGCTTGCCGTCCGAATTCTTGATGGCGAGTTGCAAACCGTTGCGCAGCTGCTGGCCGAGCACGGCGGCTGGCCCCGACAGCGTCGTGACCACGCCGATCTTGAGCTTTTCCTGAGCTTGAGCCTGTCCGATCAACAGCGCGACCGCGGCAACCGACGTCATCAACACCTTAACCATCGACCTAACCCTCCGGAGGAACGTGCCCAAACCTGATGCCGTACTATGCCCTGCCATTGCGGCCAGAGCCATTGGGAGATATTTTAGATTTAAAATATCTCCCCTGTGAAGCCCTATCTTTAAGCATGGCCGCGGGCACCCTGACGATATTTACCGCAATGCGGGGTTTGCGCCTCTGCGGCAATTCGGCATGCTAGGGAAGGGTTTAACGCGACGCTCAAGGAGCCGCTTCATTGCCGCACGGAATAGTCTCCGCGACGCTGAAGTCATGGATGAACAAGGGCAAGCCCGCCGCCGAGGCCCCGGCTGCGGCTGCAACGACGAACCATCGGAGTGAAGGTATGCAACCGCTGACCGCAGGCATCACCAAGGCCGGCACCGGCATCGACGGCATCTCGTGGAATATTCTCGGCCAGACCTATGTGCCCAAGACGCTGTCGGACGGCTCGTTCTCCTGGCACGCGACTCTGCCGCCGGGTACCTTCGTGCCGCCGCACATTCATCCGACGCAGGATGAATTCATTTATCTGTTCGAAGGCCGCATCGATCTCTGGCTCGACGGCCGCGACTTCGTCGCCACCGCCGGCGACGTCATCAAGCTGCCGATGGGCCAGCCGCACGGCATCTTCAACAAGTCGGATCAGACGGTGAAGTGCCTGTTCTGGGTGTCGCCGACCCGCATGCTGTACGATCTGTTCTGGGGCATTCACTCGCTGAAAGAGCAGAAGCCCGACGAGGTCGTCGCGCTGTCCGCCCGCCACGAAGTGATGTTCCTGCCGCCGCCGGGCGCGTGATGTTTCTTATCCCTCCCCCAAAGGGGG
>CAISIV010000288.1 GCA_903885555.1 uncultured Hyphomicrobiales bacterium | reverse complement strand
GAAACAAATGCCCGCCGGTGCCGCCGGCCGCCAGCAGCACAAGCGGCGCGGAAGCCGAAGACATTATACGAGGCTCCCGACCGGCATCGGCTCCGGCGCCATCATCGAGGCGCGCGGCTGTTCGCGCGTCAACGCCAGCAGCATGCCCATCGCGTAGGCCAGCGAGATCATCGACGAACCGCCGTAGGAGATGAACGGCAGCGTCATGCCCTTGGCGGGAATGAGATGCAGATTGACCGCCATATTGATCGCCGACTGCGTCGCAAACAGCATCGTCAGGCCCGCGGCGGCAAAGCGCGCGAAAGGATCCTCGTTGCGCATGGCGCGGATCAGCGCGCGCAGCACGATAAAGGCAAACAGCGACACGATGGCGAGACACAGCGCGACGCCGAATTCTTCCGCCGCCACCGCGAAGACGAAGTCGGTGTGGCTTTCCGGCAGCAGGCGCTTGACGGTGCCCTCACCCGGGCCCTGACCGAACCAGCCGCCGCGCATGAAGCTTTCGGTGGCGATGTCGATGTTGAAGGTGTCGCCCGAGGCCGGATCGAGGAAGCGCTGGATGCGCCGCGCGACGTGCGGCACGGTGAAGTAGGCGGCGAGCAGACCGAAGCCGGCGGCGCCGGCAATGCCGAACACACAGATCACGCGCATGCCGGCCATGAAGAACAGCGCGCTCCACACCAGCACGATCAGCATGGTCTGGCCGAAGTCGGGCTGGACCACCAAAAGCGAGACCACCGTGAGGAGCATCGCGAGCGAGATCGCATTGGCCGGCATGTCGGGGCGCTTGGCGGATTCGCCGAACAGCCAGGCGACGAGAATGACGAAAGCGGGCTTGAGGAATTCCGACGGCTGGATGTTGAGGCCGAAGATAACCAGCCAGCGTTTGGCGCCCTTGATCTCGACGCCGAGATAGGGCGTCGAAGCCACCATCACCAGGCTGACCGCGAACACCACCATCGACATGCGCCGGATCTGGCGCGGCGACAGGAACGACACACCGATCATGATGGCGGTGGCGGGAAACAGATAGAAGATGTGGCGATTGACGAAGAAAAACGGGTCGAGGCCGAGACGGCCGGCCACCGGCGGGCTCGCCGCCAGCGAGAGCACGACGCCAATCAGCATCAGCGCGCCGATGGCGCCGATCGTCAGCCGGTCGACGGTCCACCACCATTCGCCGAACGGCGTGCGTTGCGCGCGCGAAACCATGAGAGTCCCTATCCACAGGTGGCCCTCAATTCCTGACGCGTTACGGTTTACGAAGCATTAATAATGACGGTTCTGCGGACGAAATTGGTTCGAGCAATCAGAGCCGTACGCCGAACTTCTTGGCGAGGTCGGCCGGCATCAGGTCGGGCGGCGCCCGGTCAAACTTAAGCCCCGCCCGTTCCAGCGCCCGCGCGATCAGCGACACGCAGCCCGGTTTGCCAGTGTCAGGCACGCGGAACAGGTCGCCGAACGTGACCGAAAGGCCGAGCAACACAAAGCCCCACAGATCGTAGCGCTGGCCGAGATGAGCAGAGGCGTAACGCGCCGCCTCATGCCGCGCCGTCTCGGAGAGCCCGAGCCGCACGTAGCAGAAGTCGTTGGCGCGATACTTCTCGATGCCGCAAAGCGCGACCCCGCGCGCATGCACTTCGAGCAGATGGCCGGCATCATTGACGACCAGCGCGGCATGGCTCCAGTAGCCGTAGCGTGGAAAGTCCTCGCGGAAGCGCCGCCAAGCGCCGAGCCGGATGGCGCGGCCGAGCCAGCCGGGACCGCGGATGAGCACGAGGTCGCCCCGGCGCAGGCCGGTGACGATCTCGCCGGGCGGGCAGCGGACGTAACCTTCGATCCCGCCAGCGTCAGCCGGCATCGTTGCCTTTGCCGTTCGCCGCGTGCCCGCTGATCGTGGTGTTCGAGAGAACGGCTTTATAGATCGCGACGTCCTGGATCGTTCCGTTGAACGGCAACAGCGGAAAGAAATTGTTGTCGGACGGTTGCGTGCGCGACGGCAGATACGGCGCACCCACGCCAATCACCAGAGGCGCCACGGTATTGGGCGCAAACGCCCCCGTGGCAAACGAACCGCTCGCGGCCGGTGCGCCGTCAATGAAAACGGCCGCATTGGTTCCGTCGCATGTCAGCACAACGTGGGTCGCGGCCTGCAGCGTCGCGGTTCCGGCGGTCACGACAAGGAAGTTGCCGCTGCCGGTGCCGCCAAGTTGCGCTTCCCAGTTGCCGGCTTCGTTCACAAAAATGACAAAGCCAAAAAACTGTCCGCCGCCCTGATTTCGCGAGTCGACGACTGTCCGGAAGGCGGGTGCCGCCGCCGCAGTCCATTCGGGACGCGCCCAACACTCGACGGTGAACACGCCAGGATTGACGACACTGTTGGCGGGCACGGTGACGAAGCCGCCATTGCACAGCATGGCGGTGGTGAGGATCGGATTTTTGCCGTCATGCGGCGGCAGCGTGTCACCCTGCACGATACCCGGCGCGCCGATCGTCAGCGTGCCCGGCGCGAAAGCGGAATCGACCGGCCCACTTGGATCGAGCGTAAAGGCTGGACAGGGGAATAAAGCCGGGTCCGTAAGGACGCTTTTGTAAGTGCCGTTGTGCGGGTTGCCGAGAGCTTTGCCGACGACATCGAGCGCGGTGCTTTGCCCCGGCGAGTCGCTGAGCGGCCAGTAGGCGACGCAGGATGGATTGGCGAGAATGTCAGTGTCGCTGTAGGTGGTGAAACTCTGGCCTAGCCCGTGACTGTCGAACACGCAGCCGACGAAGCAAAATCCGGAAATAATAACAAGGAGTGCCACTGGCACCAGGACGAGCAGCGATGCGGTCATTGTAGCCCCCCGAGCCGCGCGGACGTCGATCGCCGGAGAACGAACTCGTCACGTCACGCGCGAGCAAAATTGATGTCAGATTTGCAGCGATTATAGCGAGAATGGTGCCAAGACTACTATCATAAATTGCAATGTCAAATGTATGCAACATTCTCATCACAACGAAATGAAAAGCCCTGCCGCCAGCGCCGCCACGATCAAGATGATGCAGGTTTTCCGGACGGCGGCGTTCTCGCCGGGCCCCTCGTCGCGCAGGTTTTGCAGAAAAATCCGGCCGGCCGCGTGCAATGCGAGAGCGGCGCAAGCCACCACGCCCGATGGCGGCGAGGTGCTGCGCCATATCATCATCAGCAGCAGTACCGCGGCGGCCCAGACCATCTCCATCATCTGGACCGGAAAACGCCGGCGCCACACGCCGCGATCATCCGGCAAATCGACGCCGCACCAGTGACCGGTCGGATGCCCGTAGCAACAGCCGTTTAAAAGACAACCGCCTTTGGCGATGACGATGCCGCCGAGCATGCCGAGCACGAGCGCATCGAAGAACGGCGCAATGGGCAGACCGAGCAGCCACAACAGCGGAATAACGCTGCCGAACATGCCGAGCATCCCGCCGTAAAGCGACAGCCCACCTTGTGAGCGGCGCAGGATGCGCGCCGGATCGCGCCGGAAGTGATCCCAGTGCCGGGCGACATACAACAGCCGCGCGCAAGCGAACGCTGGAATATACGAGAGGAGAACGGCCAGCGCGGTACGGTCGGGATCAAGCCCCTCGCCTTGCGCGAGATGCACGGTGAGAAACACCGTGACCAGCAAGGCGGCATAGATCATCAGGTGATAGCTGCGAAGAACAATGCCGCGCCAGACGAAGACGATCGGCCACATCGCCTAGACCAGCGCCAGAACGGCTAGCGCCAGGCCGGCAACAATCGCGACGTCGGCGAGGTTGAAGACCGTCCATGAGCCGAACGCGATGAAGTCGACGATGCCGCGGCGCCACAGCAGATCGATCACATTGCCGGTCACGCCGCCCAGCGTCATGCCGATGCCGGCGACGAACAGCGGACTCTCCGACAGCGTTTCCTGATCCAGCACGAACAGCGCCAGCGCCGCACAGGCGATCCAGCCGACGAGGATTCCGGTTTCCGACAGCGCAACGGCGGCGCGACGGTTGGTGATGCATTGAATTGAGACAAATGCGCCTGGCGCGAGGGATTGCGCGAAGCGAGGCTCCGCCAGCACCCAGCGTTTGCTCAATTGATCGGCAGCGAGCACGCCCGCGACCGCAATCAGAAGTTCAAGCCAGGACATTCAGCCGCCCCCACGCACCCCGCCGGCGAATGAGACTGTACAACCGCCAGTGGCGCTACGGAAGCCGCCCCGGCTCTATCGCGCCGCGGTCGGGGTCAAACCGAAACGGCGGCGGAAACTGCGGTTGAAATAGGAAATGTCGGCAAAGCCGGCGGCATAGGCAATCGCGCCGATGCGCATGCCGGCGCAGTGCGGATCGGCCAGCATGGTCCGCGCCCGCTGCAACCGCAGCTCGATCACGCGATCCGAGAAACTCTTGCCGGTTTCCTGGAGAATATCGTTGATGTAGCGCGGCGAAATATTCAGCGCGACGGCGACATCTCTCGTGGTGAACGACACTTGGGTATAACGCTGCTGAATTTGCCCAAGCACAGCCTGCAGACGCGCGCCGCGCAAGCCGCGGGCCATCGCCTGCTCCGCCGACTCGCCGTTTGCGCCCAGCGACAATACGACGAGGTCCATGAGGGTGCGTGCCGTGTGAGCCACCAATTCGGTCGACGCAATCGCACCATGCTGCTTGAGCATCGTGGCGTAACTCGTCAGCAGTCGGATCGCTTCGGAGTCCGGCGGCGTGCCGCGCGCCACCAGATCGTCGGCATCCTTGAGCGTGGCACGAAGCAGCGCGCCCGGTATGACGATATTCAGCCAGTCTTCGCCGCCGCCCCGCGCCTCGCGGACCATCGATCCTTTTTCGTCGCTCCGCATCAGCACCGCGGAGCCACCTGCCAAGGCGTAGTCACGCGGCCCCAGCGTGCCGCTCATGGTCGCTGTGCCCTGGTTGACGACCAGGCAATAGGCGTCGCGGCAGTCGTTCGCGACCTCATGCGCGGTGCGCGCGACTTTCTCGATCGTGCCGCACATGGTGCCGAGCCACACCGGACCGACCGGCAGGATCTCCAGCGCAGCCGAGAACGGCAATTTTTCGGAGATGGCGAAATCGAACTGGCCGAACTGCGACATGTAAATGTCGCGCCACAGATCGAAACGCTTCTTGTCGTCGAGGAAGGCGGGCAAATCCGCCGAAGAAAACATGATGCTCACGGCGGCCCCTGAATGAGTCGCGGCCGAGCCACTCATGTCGTTCGTTTGCTACCGTGACACGTCCAAGTGTTTAACGCCACTGGCTCCTAGTGGCGGCGGCACCACACCATGTGTGCAAAACACCGCGCAATTCCTCCTGCACCAAAACTGACGCCGCTGGTTCCAAGACCGCGGCTTCGCCGCATGACACGGTCCGCGTCGCAATTCGAACGGGGTTAAGACAACATGAACCGGTCCGCGCTCATCGCCGTCAGCGTCGCCTGCATGACATTCACCGCCGCACCCGCTCTGGCCGGCGACGCGGTCCGGCCACGGCAGGTTGCAGCGGCCACGAACTGGAGCGGATTCTACGCCGGCGCTCACGCCGGTTACGGCTTCGGCAACACCGACTTCGGCGCGATGCCGTTCTTCGCCGCCGATGCCCGCACCAACGGCGGGCTCGCCGGCTTACAACTCGGCTACAATCATCAGATCGGCAACATTGTCTTCGGCGTCGAGGGCGATTTCAGTTTTGCCAGTCTTACCGGCGAGCGTAGCTTGCTCTTCACGCCGGTGACGATCTCACAAAACTCGAAGATCAAATGGCTTTCGACGCTGACCGGCCGAGTCGGCCTGGCCAACGGTCCCTGGCTCACTTACGCCAAGGGCGGTTTGGCCTGGGCCAGACAGGACTACAATTACCTGCTCTCGGTCAGCGCGCCAGCCCAGGCCATCGCGGTTTCCGCCAGCGAACGGCGAGCCGGCTGGACGGTCGGCGCCGGCGTTGAATATGCGCTGGCCAATCAATGGTCGGTGCGTGGCGAGTACAACTATATTTCCATCCCCGACCGCTCGTTCGACGCGAGCGGCTCCAGCACCGTATCGGGCCCACTGCAGACGATGGGCCAGGCCAGCCAGACCCTTCATCTCGTCAAGCTCGGCCTGAACTATCAGTTCGGCGGACCGCGCGCCGTGAATGCGATCGAGCCGACCCAGACTGTGGCACCGGGATTCGACTGGACCGGCATCTATGTCGGCGGCCAGCTTGGCTATGGCGCGGCCAAGAACAACTTTGTCGACTATGATCCGGTCGGCGGCTACGCCAGCAAAGGTGGCCTCATCGGCGGCCAGCTCGGCGCCAATGTGCAATTCGGCGTTCTGGTGTTCGGTGTCGAAGCCGAACTGCTTGGCGGCAACATCAAAGGCTCGACCACCTTCACAAATACCGGCACCGCCACACTGACGACCAAGACCGATTGGCTGGCAATGGCGACGGCCCGCGTCGGCTTTGCGGCTAACGAGCGCTGGCTGCCCTATCTCAAGCTCGGCGTGGCCACCATGAACGACCGCTATACGACCGATATCGTCCAGGCCCCCGCCTTTGGAAACCTCAGCGCGCAACACCGTCGCACCGGCATCGTGATCGGCGGCGGCGTGGAATATGCCTTCGCCAAAAACTGGTCGGCGCGGATGGAATACGACTATATCGATTTCGGCACGGATTCCGTTGTGTCGGAGGGATACATCAACGCACCGCCGCTTGTCGGCGCCTTCCTGACCAGGAACCAGATATCGTCCTCAATTCATCTGGCCAAGCTCGGCGTCAATTATCACTTCGCACCGTAAGAAGTAGCTTCAGGCCATTCGCGCGATGCCGGGCAGCGCCAGCACAATGTCCGTGAAGGCTTTGCCGCGTATTTCGAAGTTCGGGTACTGGTCGAACGAGGCGCAGGCCGGCGACAGCAGCACCACCGGCTCCTTCAGCCCGGAGGCTTCGGCGTCGCGCGCGGCGGCATCGATGGCCTTCGATAGAACGCCGGTGATCTCAGTGGGCACCTTGCCCTCCAGCGTTTGTGCGAAGTCCTGCGCCGCCTCGCCGATCAGATAGGCTTTTTTGATGCGCGGGAAGAATTCGGCGAGGCTCGCAATGCCGCCGCTCTTCGGCTTGCCGCCGGCGATCCAGTAGATATCGGTGAAGCTGCCGAGCGCCTTGGCCGCGCTGTCGGCGTTGGTGGCCTTGGAGTCGTTGACGAACAGGATGCGGCCGCTGGCGGTCTTCTTCGTGCCGACCTGCTGCATGCGGTGCGCGAGACCGGGGAACGACACCAGACCTTTCTGGATCTCTTCAAGTTCAAGGCCTATTGCCCGGCAAGCTGCTACTGCGCAGGCGGCGTTCTGGGCATTGTGGGCGCCGCGCAACGAACCGATGCCGGCCAGTTGCACGACCGGGTGCGCCTTGCCCGCGGTGGCCCGCATGATGCGCGTGCCGTCGGCGTAATAGCCGTCGCGCAGTTGCGCCTCGACCGAGACGCGCACAACCTTGCGGCCGGCCCGCTCGAGCCGGTCGGCGGCATCCCGGGTCCAGCGATCGTCGACGCCGATCACGGCGGCCTGCTCGGCGCTGGCGACCAGCAGTGTTTTGATCGCGGCGTAGTTCTCTATCGTGCCGTGGCGGTCGAGATGATCTTCGGACACGTTGAGCAGAATGCCGACGGTGGGCTTGAGCGACGGCGCCAGGTCGATCTGGTAGGACGAAACTTCGACCACATAGGCCCGGCCCGGCGCGAAATCCTTCAGTTCCAGCACCGGCACGCCGATATTGCCGCCCATCTGCGCGTCGATGCCGGCGCTCTTGAGCAGATGCGCGATTAGCGCCGTGGTGGTCGACTTGCCGTTGGTGCCGGTAATGGCGATCAGCGGACAGGCCGCGCCGGACATGGCGCGCTGCAGGCAGAACAATTCGATATCGCCGATGATCTCGACGCCGGCTTTGTTGGCGAGCACCGCCGACCAGTGCGGCTGCGGATGCGTCAGCGGCACGCCCGGCGCCAGCACCAAGGCGGCGACCTTCGACCAGTCGATCTCGTGCAGATCTTGCGTCTTGATGCCGGCGGTCTTGGCGACTTCGACCTTGGAGTCGTTGTCGTCCCAGGCGATGACGTTGGCGCCGCCCGTGACCAGCGCCTGCGCTGACAACAGCCCGGACGCGCCGAGGCCGAAGACCGCGACCGTTTGTCCGACGAAGGTGGTGACAGGGATCATCGCAGCTTGAGCGTGGCCAGGCCCATCAGCGCCAGCACCACGGCGATGATCCAGAACCGGATCACGATCTGCGGCTCGGTCCAGCCCTTCTGCTCGTAATGGTGATGGATCGGCGCCATGCGGAACACGCGCTTGCCGGTGAGCTTGAACGAGATCACCTGCACGATCACCGAAACGGCCTCAAGAACAAAGAGCCCGCCGACGATGGCCAGCACGATCTCATGCTTGATGGCGACCGCGACCGAGCCGAGCAGACCGCCGAGCGCCAGCGAACCGGTGTCGCCCATGAAGATCGAGGCCGGCGGCGCATTGAACCAGAGAAAGCCCAAGCCCGCACCGATACAGGCACCGCACACCACGGCGAGCTCGCCGGTGCCGGACACATAGCGTAGTTGCAGATATTCGGAGAACAGCGCGTTGCCGACCACGTAGGAGATAAAGCCAAACGTCGCCGCCGCGATCATTACCGGCACGATGGCCAGACCATCCAGGCCGTCGGTGAGATTGACCGCGTTGCCGGCGCCGACGATGACGAAAGCGCCGAGCAGCACGAAGGCATAGCCGAGGTTGATCGACAGATCCTTGAAGAACGGAAACACCAGCGAGGTCGCTGTCGTGCCCCTGCCAAGATTGGTCAGCGCGACACAGGCAATCACCGCGATCACCATCTCGATGATCAGCCGCGTGCGCCCGGAGAATCCGTTGTTGGCGCTCTGCTTGGTCACCTTGAGATAGTCGTCATAGAAGCCGATGACGCCGAAGCTGAGCGTCACGAACAGCACGATCCAGACGTAAGGGTTCGACGGGTTGGCCCACAGCAGCGTCGATACCAGCATGCCGGACAGGATCATCAGGCCACCCATGGTCGGTGTGCCTACTTTCGTAATCAGATGCGACTGCGGACCGTCGCTGCGGATCGGCTGACCCTTGCCTTGTTTCAGGCGCAACAGATCGATGATCGGACCGCCGAACAGAAAGACGAAGACCAGCGCGGTGACGACGGCACCGCCGGTGCGGAAGGTGATGTAACGGAATACGTTGAGGAACGAGACCTTGTCGGACAGTTCGGTCAGCCAATAAAACATCCGATTAAACCCGTTTAGCTCTGCGCTTCTAGCGCGGCCTGCTTCGGAAATTGCCGTTCCAGCGCCTTGACGATCGGCCCCATTTTCGAGCCCAGCGAACCTTTGACCATTACCGCGTCGCCGGCGCGGATGGCGTCAAGCACCGACGATTCCAGCGCCGCCGCCGTCTCGGCATAGCCGCCCCGGCGGCTGGAGGGAAGCGCTTCCCACAGCGCGCGCATCTGCGGACCGCAGCAATACACAAGATCGATATGCGCGGCCTCGATCGGCGCGGCCAGCGCGCGGTGCAATTCGTTACCCTGGTTACCAAGTTCCAGCATATCGCCCAGCACGGCGATGCGGCGCCCCTGCGGCCCGACCGCCGCCTGCCCGAGCAGCGCGATCGCCGCCCGCATCGAGGCCGGATTGGCGTTGTAACTTTCGTCGATCAGCAGCGCGCTGCCGCCCGGCACCTGCAGGGTCGCACGCGCGCCGCGCCCGGTCGCGGGCTTCAAGCCGTCGAGCGCCAGCGCCGCCAGCGCCAAATCGGCGCCAGCCAGCGACACCGCGGTCAGCACGGCCAGCGAATTGAGCACCAGATGCTTGCCCGGCGCGCCGAGTTTGTAGGTGACGTGCTCGCCCAGGATATCGGCTTCGACGGTCGAGCAATCGGGCTGCAGCGAGAAGCGTGTGAGGCGCGTGTCTGCCTTCTTGTCCTCACCGAACGTTACGACGCGCGCGACCTTGGCTGCTTTGGCCGCAGCGGCAAGGCGCGCGTACTGGCTGTTGTCGCGGTTGAGGATGGCGGCACCGCCCGGCTCGATGCCGGTGAAAATTTCCGCCTTGGCGTCGGCGATCTTCTCGAGACTGCCGAAATATTCCAGATGCACCGGCTCCACCGTCGTGACGATGGCGATATGCGGACGCACCATCGCCACCAGCGGAGTGATTTCGCCGGCGTGGTTCATGCCGATTTCGAACACGGCATATTTGACGTCGGCCGGGCAGCGCGACAGCGACAGCGGCACGCCCCAGTGATTGTTGTACGAAGCGACCGAGGCATAAGTCTCGCCGTCGGCGCCGAGGGCCAGCCGCAGGGCTTCCTTGGTGCCGGTCTTGCCGACCGAACCGGTGACGCCGATCACCTTGGCCTTTGAGATACGCGCGCGCGCGGCGCGGGCGAGATCGCGCAGGCCTTCAAGGACGTCGTCAACTTCAAGCAAGGGCGCATCGGCGGCAAATTTCACTTTGCGATTGCGCGCGACGACTGCCACTGAGGCACCGCCTTTCAGCGCCGCTTCGACAAATTCATGGCCGTCGCGGTTGTCGCCCTGGATGGCGAAGAAGGCGTCGCCCTTGGCCGCCGTGCGGCTGTCGATGGAAATGCCGGTGATATCCGTTGGCAGCGCGCCGGATTTCGTCGCGCGCATCGCCACAGCCATGTCGGAGAGAGACCACAACGCGCTCATGCATTGGCCTTTTGTCGCTGGCCGCGCTGCAAACTCCGCTTCACCTCTCCCCTGGGGGGAGAGGGTTGGGGTGAGGGGGCTCGTAACTAGCGATG
>CAISIV010000287.1 GCA_903885555.1 uncultured Hyphomicrobiales bacterium | reverse complement strand
GTTCCCGCCCGCGGCCACGACCCCGTTTCGGTCCGCCGGGCCAAGCTCGTCAGCCGCCTGGAAGAGCAGCGCCTGCTGCTGAACGATCCGTCCCACGTCCGCACCGTCCAGCGATGGACCGGCAAGGGCGACGACCGCCGCCAGACCGAAAAAAAGCAGCGCGTCCGGCCGTGGTGGCGCGCGGACTCGACCGGCGCCCTCGTCATGTCGGTCTTTTACGGCGCCAAGCCCATCGAGTTCGAGAAAGGCAAGGCCGGCATCGCCGTCGCATCAAAGGACAAGCTGCCGGCGCTGCTGGACACGCTGCTCGCCGCCGCGAAGGCCGGCGAGTTCGACGATCTAATGGCTCGCATGGGCAAGCCATTCGGCGCCGCGAAGACCAAGCGCGCGGCCTGACCAATTGTGCGGGCGGTTCCGGCCGCCCGCACCTCCCCCATCCGGAAACAACAAAATGTCCAAGCCACGGGGCCGCCCGCCGGGCACGTCCGGCCGCGCTGCAGTGCTCACGCCGGCACAGGTGCGGCAGGTCTTTAAGGTCGCGCGGTCACGCGGTCGCCACGCCGCGCGTGCGGAGGCGGTGCTCGCCGTCTCGATTGGGCTGGGCCTGCGCGCGAAGGAGCTGGCCGCGCTGAAGTGGTCAGACTTCTACCAAGGAGAAAACAATGTGCTGCGAGTTACTGTCCATCTTGCGTCGACGTACACAAAGGGCGGGCGTACTCGCGACGTGTTCGTGTCGTCGCCAGCCTTGCGCGGCGTACTCAAGCGCTATCGCCAGACGCGGATGGTATCGGGCACGCCTCGCCCGAATGCGCCGCTCTTCCCGAGTCAGAAGGTTGGTGCGATGACCGCCTACTCGATGGCTCGTTTCCTGAAGACGCTTTACATCGAGGCAGGCATCGCAGGCGCGTCGTCGCACAGCGGCCGGCGCACATTGATCACGCGGCTGGCCGAGCGCGGCGTTGACTTAAAGGCGATTGCGCAGATCGCGGGGCACACGAGCATCCGCACCACTGCGGTTTACGTCGAGGCTAATCCCACGCGTCTCGCTCGCATTCTGCAAGACGTGAGCTTCTGACCGCCAGCAGAGGGCCCGCGCCGTGATGCAAAGCCTTTAAAGCCAGTTGCCAAGGTCGTGCGGCAATAATATTATTCAACCCACGGTCGTCTTCTAGTTATTGAGGGGCGAGGCGAATGCGTAGCAAGTTTTTTCTTTTCCTGATTGCAAGTCTTTGTTCGAGCTGCGTGTCTGCTTCGGCTCAGAACGCCGGGGACATAATAGATATATTTGGTGGGCTGGTGCGTTCAGCGCAGGTCCAAGCAATCCGCGCGCAGTGGGAAAAGCTCCCGTCCAAAGAAATTGCCTGCGTCGATCAGACCCTTCGTCAGCGCGGAGAAACTCTCCAATCGATAATTTTGCGCGGCATTGCTCCAACCAATCCCGGCATTTATGACGTTCGATCTTCTTGCCGAAACCGTATCGGCGGACCGGCACAGCCCGCGTCGATCGATGCACCGGAGGGCGCGCCTACGATTGGCGACAAGAACTCACCCCCGCGAACTTACTGGAGCATGGATGGCTCGGTTGTGTATTTGATCGTAAATGGTAGCGATCGAAAATTTTATTTTCAAAAGCCGAATCAAGAGATGCAAGATGCTGGAGCGACCCCTGGATCGCTGATCTTCAGTGGGAAAGCTACCAATACCCCAAGCTACGAAGGAACCGTTTACGTTTTCAATCAGCCTTGTGAAAGAGTTCAATACAAAGCTGCGGGACCAATTCTCGACGGTTACCCGGGACGAAATAGATCAGGTCGCGCGCCTGTGGAGCTTGCCCGGCGAGCGCAACAAGAATGGCAAGGCTCACGCGATCTTTATTGCCGACGAATTCGATAAGCTACTGGATCAGGCCACCAATCACGAATTTCTCTTTGGTCGTGGCAAGGCGCCAAGTGGCTCAGCAAAGCAAAGCGCGCCATCGACGAGACTATGGCAAAAATTGCCACGAAGAGCTTCGAACAGCCTCCCCCACCATGGAGGCTGCGCGATCTTCGGCGAACGATGCGAACCGGGCTCGCGCGTAGTCAAACGCCCAGATGCCGGTCTCGAATGTTGAATTGGTAGAGCTTTGGGCCGGTTCGATAGCAACACCGCCAAGTCTCGGCGCACTTATGGGGACATTAATTCGACATTTGCGGATCGGCCGACAGGGCGCCGGTCGCACATCGATCGCTCAGCATATTTATGGGGACATTTAATCGGAGCTTGAGTTGGGACGAACTCCTTGGGCAGTTGGCCCTTAATAAGGGGGAGGGCCTACGGGGTCCTTCCAGCCGATAAAACAACGTGGGCAAGATCGGAGCCTGGGGCGTCAGACTGAATGCAAAAATTCAAGAAAACGCAATTTCTTTCGATGATGCATCTTGCAGGGCGACTACATT
>CAISIV010000286.1 GCA_903885555.1 uncultured Hyphomicrobiales bacterium | reverse complement strand
GGAAGATGCCGTGCCGCCGGCCGAAAAGCCGGAGGCCCGCAAGCTGGTGTGCGAATACGCCGCCAAAATTCCGAAGGGCGCGTGGATCCGCACCAATGCGCTGGATACCAGTTTCTTCGCCGGCGACCTCGACGCCACGGTGGGCGCCGCCGGCGTTGCCGGCTATTCCATACCGAAGGTCGATACCGTCGAGCAGGTGAAGGAGATCGACCACCAGCTTGCCGTGCTCGAACGCGCCCGTGGCATTGCCGCCGGCTCGACCAAGATCCTCCTGACCGCGGAAAGCGCCAAGGCCGTGCTTTTCTGCTACGCCATCGTGACGGCGTCGCCCCGCGTATTGTCCATTGTGTTCGGCGGCGCGCGCGACGCCGACCTCATGAACGACATCGGCTGCGCCTGGTCGCTTGACGGCCCGGAACTGATGCATGCCCGCCAGCACATGCTGCTCGGCGCCCGCGCCGCCGGCGTGAAGTATCCGCTCGATGGCGCTTACGCCGACATTCGCGACAAGGAAGGCTTCGAGCGCGATACGGCGTTGTCGCAGCGGCTCGGTTATCGCGGCCGCATGCTGATCCATCCCGATCAGATCGAGCCGAGCAAGCGGCTCTACGGCCGCACGGCGCAAGAGATCGACTACTACACGCGCGTGATCGCCGCTTTTGCCGCGGCGACCGCGGAAGGCAAAGCCACGACGACAGTAGATGGCCGCATGATCGACGAGGCGATGGCGCTCGCCGCCCGCCGCGTTCTCGAGGAAGCCGGACGGACGTAAACTTTGAACTCAAAAAGACTGGGGAGACTAGCGTCATGAAAGCAGGCCTTGTTGTTGCTCTGACTTTATCGCTTGCGGCGAGCGCCACCATCGACGCCGGCAGGACCCCCGCTTTGTCGGCCGATGTTTACCCAACCAAACCGATTTCGATGGTGCTGCCCTTTGGTCCAGGTGGAGCGACGGACGCCATCAGCCGTACCGTGGCCGAACACATGACGACAACGCTCGGGCAACCCGTCGTTATCGACTATCGCGCCGGCGCGAGCGGCGAGATTGCGGCGAGCGGCGTCGCCAAGGCTGCGCCAGATGGATACACAATTCTATTCGCCACGGTCAGCCAACTGGTCGTGCTGCCGGTGACGAAGGCAAAGCTCGGTTACGACGTGCAGAAGGACTTCGTGCCGGTCGGAGTGGTGGCGAAGTCGCCGAACCTGCTGCTGGTCAGCCCGCGCCTCGAAGTGAACTCGTTGCAGGAGTTGATTGCCTACGCCAAGAAAAATCCTGGCAAGCTCAATTTTGCTTCCAGCGGCACAGGCACCAACACTCACCTCATCGGCGAGCTATTCAAGAGCCAGGCGGGAATCGACGCGGTGCACGTGCCGTACCGCACTGGCGTGCAGGCCTTCACCGAACTGACGGAAGGCCAGATACACTTCTCCTTTGACACTATCGTCTGGTCGCTGCCGCAGGTGCAGGCTGGCAAGCTCAAGAGCTTCGGTATTACCAGTCCGCAGCGCTCGCCCGTCGCGCCGGAAATTCCGACCATCGCGGAGCAGGGCCTGCCAGGGTTTGAAGGGATGACCTGGTACGCCGTCGTGGCGCCGACCGGCACGCCCGAACCGATCTTGGCCAGGCTGCGCACGGCCATGTCGGCGGCGCTGAGCGACCCGGGGGTCGTCGAGCGGGTGAAGAAGTACGGGGCAACGCCGTCGTTTGGAGACGCAAAGGAATACGCGACCCTGCTCAAGTCGGAGGTCACCAAATGGGGGCGCGTGGTTCAGGAAGCCAATATCAAGGTTCAGTAGCTTCCGGTGTCGTTCTCGTCGGACGTTAGATCTAGCTTGAAGAAGGCCAGAACTCTCAAAACAAACGACGTAACGCTGCCATGGGGATAGCGCCCTTCAATTGTTCTAATTCCGTTCGTCGACTAGAGCCGTGCGCCTTTGCTCTGGAGGACGAGCACTGGCTTAGCGAAGTCGTGGCCATAGAGCAGAACAAGACCGGAACGATTTGCTACCATTTTGCTACCCAATTTGTTAGCACAGCCCAATATTGAACATCACGACCAGCGGCCAGACCGCTCAAAAACTGAGTATTTTCAATACTATCTGCAACATAGCGATATAGAACAATACAGGCACAAGCGAATTTCAAGACCGGTGCCTTAAACCGCTCGGCCACCCTTCCAATGCCGTTGAGGTACTGACCAAAATCCGCGCGGTCAAATTGTCTGCGTGTGGCGCAGACGCGAGTCGAGGCCGCACCGTAGGAAGTGCATGGCTTTATAATACCACTTTTACTTGCATTTTGGATTGATGTTCGGCCTGATTGTGGACCTTTAGATATAGGGGGGCCGTCATGCGTAAATTGTGGACATTGCTGACTGTCATAGGTGGCCTAGTGGCCGCCGCGCCGTCACAGGCCGAACTTTGCGTCATGGTGTTCATCAACAGCTCGTGCCCGACGACGGACTGCCAGGCCGCGGCCGCCTGCATTGCCAACGTCAAGCGCTCCTGGACCCGCGATCGTTGCATGAGTCGCCCGGCCCAGGCGCAGGGCGAGATCGCCGCCGCTTGTGAGCAGTGCAATCAGGTCTGTGCATCGCCGACCGCCTGGATGCAGGGCAGCTGGAGCGGCACGGGCACGCAGGATCGGCCGCCATCGAGCTGGGCGATGCGGCTTACAGTCAGCGGAAGCTCGTTTTCGATTGCCTATCCGTCGCTCAACTGCGGCGGTTACTGGAGTCTGCAAAACACCGGCGCAGGGGTGGCTTCGTTCATCGAAACAATCACCTACGGCACCGACAAATGCGCCAATGGCGGCGCCGTTACCGTAGGAAGATTGGACGCCGGCCGGATGCAATTCCGCTGGGCGTCACCGGAAGCAACGGCCAGCGCCACGCTCACCCGGAATTAAGAGCTGAACAGCGCATGTCCCGAAGGGCCAGGTTCCACTTAAGGCGAATTTGCGGCTTGCCGCAGTTTTGCCAAATTCTGAGCCGAACCAATTGTTTACCACGCCCGCTCTGAGCGGTTCCCGTAACCGCTGGCGCAGGGTACTCTAGGCTTTCCAACCGGGGATACCTGCGCAGAATGAGCGGATTCGGGGGAAACGGCCAGATTTGCCGGTTCGCGCGTCTTGTTGGGCTCGGCGCGGGCTGTCTGGCGTTGGCCAATTGCTCGGCAGGCTCCAAAGTCGATTCCAAATATGGCGTTTCTGCCAGTGAGCGCGTGGTCGCGGCGGGCGAGCCGGTGCCGAAAGGCGGCGGCGTGTACCGCGTCGGCAGGCCCTATACGGTTGCCGGCCGGACCTATTTCCCCGAGGAAAACGTCAATTACAGCGTGACCGGCATTGCCTCCTGGTACGGGGACGATTTCCACGGCCGCTTCACTTCGAACGGCGAAATCTACGACAAGAATTCGATCTCGGCGGCACACAAGACGCTGCCGCTGCCGTCTTATGTCCGGGTCACCAATCTATCCAACAAGCGTTCGATCATTGTGCGCGTGAACGATCGCGGACCCTTTGCCGGCGATCGCGAGATCGACCTCTCATACAGGACCGCACAATTGCTGAATTTCCACGGCCGCGGTCTGGCCAAGGTGAAGGTCGACTATGTCGGCCGTGCACCGTTGAACGGTTCCGACGATCGCAAGCTGCTGGCGACGTTGCGTGAGGGCGACAAGCCGGCGACCATGCTCGCTCAGAATACCGCTCCGGCGCGCCAGGCCGCTGCGCCGATCGAGGAAGTCGCTGAAGAAGAAGAGGCGCCGGCGGCACCGGTTCGCGTCGCCGCGGCAGATAAGGGCTTCGTTCCGGCGTTTTTCGACTCGCGGCCATTGGCCAGCAACAAGACTATTTCCGAAGACAATACAGCGCCCAAGCTTGTGCCGCGGGCGCCGACGACCGAACTGGCGGCCAATGCGCGGCTGCGCCCGGCCGTTACTACGGCGGCCATTGCGCCCGCAGAACCTGCGGTTTCGCCGGTTTCCGCCTATGCGCCGACCCGCTATGATCAGCCGGCGGGCTTTATGAGCGGACGCGGCCTTTACTGAGCCGTAATTTCAAGGTTTTTGACCGCTTATTCGGCTCCGCGGACGGCGGGAATACCTCTTTTCAGGTTTTGCGGCGAAGACATTATCATGCGCATCACCCAGACGTTACAGATCGGAGCTTTGCTGACGGCCTTTGCGCTGGGGCTCAGCGCCTCGGTCTATGCCGCGCCGCCGAAGGAAGCGCCCGCTGCGAAAAAGGAAGCGCCGAAAGCCGGCGCGCCAGTCAAGAACAAGGACGAGCCGCCGATCACGGCGCCGCACGCCATTCTGATCGACGGCGAGAACGGCGCGGTGCTGTTCGAGCGCGATCCCGACAAGCTGATCTTTCCGGCCAGCCTCGCGAAATTGATGACGGCCGAATACGTCTTCAACGAGTTGAAGCAGGGCCGCATCAAGCTCACCGACGAATACGTCGTCAGCGAAAATGCCTGGCGCAAAGGCGGCGCGCCCTCGGGCGGCTCAACCATGTATGCCGCACTCCACAGCCGCATCTCGGTCGACGATCTGCTGCACGGCGTCATCATTCATTCCGGCAACGATGCCTGCATCGTGCTGGCGGAAGCCATTGCCGGTAACGAGGCAGAATTCGCCGCCAAGCTGACGCAGCGCGCGCGTGAAATCGGTCTCACAAAATCGACCTTCGCCAATTCAAACGGATTGCCCGATCCGGGCACGCAGGTGACAACGCGCGAACTCGGACTGCTGGCGCGCCACATCATCCGCACCTATCCCGAATATTATACGATCTACGGCCAGCGCGAATTTACCTGGAACAAGATTCGCCAGCAGAACCGCAATCCGCTGCTCGGGACGGTCGAAGGTGCCGATGGCATGAAGACCGGCTTCACCAAGGAAGCGGGTTACGGGCTGGTCGGATCCGCGGTTCAAAACGGCCTGCGTCTGGTCGTGGTGGTCAATGGTCTGCCGTCCGCCAAGGAGCGCGGCGACGAAGCCAAGAAATTGCTCGATTGGGGTTTCCGCAGTTTCGAACAGCGCGTGCTGTTCGCGGAAGGTCAGAATATTGGCACCGCCAAGGTGTTCGGCGGCGCCAACAGCAAGATCGACCTGCAGGCCTCAGGCCAGGTGCGGGTAATGATGCCCAAGAACGGCACCGACCGGCTGATCGCACGTATCGTCTATAACGGCCCCATTCCGGCGCCGATCGAGCAGGGCCAGCGCATCGGCGTGCTCAAGGTCTGGCGCAACGACTCGGTCATCCTGGAAATGCCTTTAAAAGCGGCTGAAAGCGTCGGCAAAGGCAACCTGTCGCAGCGCGCCTTCGATGCTGTGAGTGAATTGATGATTGGCCTGTTCCGCGCCGGTGCCGAGCGGCTATAAACCGCGTCATGCCCGGCGCCGGGCATCCATTGCCGCCGAGACAGGACTAGATGCGCGGACATTTCATCACCTTCGAAGGCGGCGAAGGCAGCGGTAAATCCACCCATGCGGCAACGCTGGCACAGCGTCTGAAAACGCAGGGCATCGACGTGGTACTGACGCGCGAGCCGGGCGGCTCGACCGGCGCCGAGATCATCCGCCACATCATATTGTCCGGCATCGCCAAACCGCTCGGCGCGGAAACCGAGACTATCCTGTTTGCCGCTGCGCGTGACGATCACGTTCGCTCCACCATCCGGCCAGCGCTGGTCGACGGCAAATGGGTGATCTGCGATCGCTTTATCGACTCGACACGGGTCTACCAAGGCATCCTCGGCAAGGTCGACGGCAAGCTGATCCGCGGTCTGGAGCGGGTGACGGTCGGCGCGGCGATGCCCGAACTCACTTTCATTCTCGACGTACCGGCGGCGGTCGGACTGGCCCGCGCCAAGACCCGCCGCGGCGCCGGCGTAGCAGACCGCTTTGAATCGGAATCGGTCGAGTACCACGAACACTTGCGGCAGGCGTTCCTCGCGCTCGGCAAACTCGAGCCGAAACGCTGCATCGTCGTCGATGGCCGCGCGCCGCGCGACGTGGTGGCCGAACGGATATGGACCGCCGTCAGCGAACGCCTGCTCGCCGGACAAGTGACGCGCGCCGCGGAGCCCGCGGCGCCGTGAGCGACGACGACACCGACGACCGCGAAGTCCTCCTGCCGCGCGAAAATTTCGCGCTGTTCGGCCACGCCGAAGCCGAACAGACGCTGCTGGAAAGTTACAAGAGCGGGCGCATTCCCCATGCCTGGCTGATCGGCGGACCGCCTGGTATCGGCAAGGCGACCTTGGCGTATCGACTGGCGCGCTTTGTCCTCGCGCATCCCGATCCCAAAGCGCCTGAAGTTCAGAACGCCACGTCGCTTGCGGTCAACGAAGACAATCCCGCCGGCCGCCGCATCGCCGCGCAGGCGCAGGGCGATCTGCTGGTGCTCGAGCGCACCATCAACGAACAGACCGGCAAGCTCTACACCGTGATCCGCGTCGATGACGTGCGGCGCTCGGTCGGCTTTTTCGGCTCGACCGCGGGCGAGGGCGGCTGGCGTATTGCGATCGTCGATGCGGTCGATGACCTGCAACGCGAAGGCGCCAATGCGCTCTTGAAAGTTCTGGAAGAACCGCCGGCGCGCACCTTGCTGCTTCTCGTCAGTCACGCGCCGGGCCGGGAATTGCCGACGATCCGCTCGCGCTGCCGTCGCCTGCTGTTGCGCCCGCTGGCGGACGAAGATGTCGCACGTGCGATTGCGCATGCGACCGGCCGCGACGTCAAAGACCCGGACGTCACAGCGGCGATGGCCGCCGCGGACGGCAGTGTCGGACGCGCCCTGCGCTTCCTCGACGAGAAGGCATTGGCGTTGCGGCAACGCGTGCTCGATCTCTTCGCGCAATTGCCCAATCCAGATCCGCGTGCGCTGCACGCGCTCGGCGATGCCATCGGCGGCAGCGAACCGCAGACACTGGCCGCATTCATGGATCTGGTGAATGGCTGGCTGTCGGCACAACTTGATACACGCGTGAACGAAGCGTCCCGAATGGCCGAGGTCGCGAAGGCCTGGGAGAAGATCAACCGCGCCGCGCGCGACGTTGAAATCTATAATCTCGAACGCAAGCCTCTGGTGTTTTCAGTTTTCGGTATGCTCTCGCAAGCATCGCGCGCTTAAACCATGCGCTGCATGCTACCGTCACGCGAACCGTCGCACGGTTGCAAGCGGTTGTGCTCGCACGCAGCGCCCCCACAATATACACGTTGGTAATGCGCTTTGAGCAATTTTGAACAGCGCAAATACCACCGGCCATACAATATTAGATCATTGGAAAATGGTTCGACTCGGCCGGTACGTATGTAACGGGAGTAGCACCGGCGGCGTCTGTTCCAATGAATAAGGGGACACGCATGAAGTCACTCGTCGTCAAACGTTCCATCGTCATCGGCGGACACAAGACAAGCGTCAGTCTGGAAGAACCGTTCTGGACCGGGCTGAAAGAAATCGCACAGGGCCAGCGAATGACGTTGTCGACCATGGTCGGCGACATCGACACCAAGAGGCGCCAGGGCAACCTGTCCTCCGCCATTCGTCTGTTTGTGCTCGACTGCGTTCGTACGCGCGTGCCGGCAGGCAACAACGGCGACAATCACAGCTCCGCCTGAGGCGCAACCCGGCCCGCACCGAGCGGGCCACCCCTATCGCGCCGCCCATGTTGCGGCCTATGATCGTTGCAATTGGCGCGAATGACGCCATGCGATCTGGGGGGATAGCCATGAAAACGCATACCATTGCGACCGTGCTTGCCGTTCTGGCCGGCATCGCTGGCGCACCAATCCAGGCACATGCGCAGAGCTTTCCGACGCGCCAACTGACCTTGGTGGTTCCTTTCCCGCCGGGCGGATCGACCGACGTCGCCGCGCGCATCATGGCGGAGCGCATGCGCGTTCCCCTGGGGCAATCGGTCATCGTGGAAAATATCGGCGGCGCCGGCGGCAGCATCGCGGTCGGCCGCGTCGCGCGCGCGGCACCCGACGGCTACACCTTCGACATCGGCCAGTGGGACACCCACGTCGGCAGCATCATTTATAAACTCGATTATGACTTGCAGAAGGACTTCGAACCGATCGGGTTGGTATCGCAAAATCCGCAACTGCTGGTCGCCCGCAAAGACCTGCCGGCCGACAATCTCAAAGATCTGGTCACATGGATGAAGGCGAACCCCGGCAAGATCAATTTCGTCAACCAGAATGCCGCGGCCAATGTCAGCGGTGTGCTGTTTGAAAATCTGACCGGGCAGAAGGTCCAGTTCATTCCATACCGGGGCGCCGGACCCGCGATGACCGACCTGGTTGCTGGCACGGTCGATCTACTGGTGGTGCAGGGCGCGGTGGCCTTGCCGCAGGTCCGCGGCGGCAAGATCAAGGCGATTGCCAATCT
>CAISIV010000285.1 GCA_903885555.1 uncultured Hyphomicrobiales bacterium | reverse complement strand
GCGGCCGGTGTGCCGCGTCCTTTACAAACGGAGTTGAACCGTGGGTTTGTTCGATAACATCGGCGGCGCTTTGGGCGGCCTTGTCGGGCAGGTCACCGCGGCCGCCGCACCTCAATTGATCGCAGCCGTTCTCGCCAAGACCAATCTCGGCGATCTCAATGGCCTGGTCACCCAGCTCCAGCAAAACGGGCTGGGCGATCAGGTGTAGTCCTGGCTCGGCAACGGCGCCAACATGCACATCACGCCCGATCAACTGCGTGCCGCGCTCGGCAATGAGCAGGTCAAGCAGATCGCCGCGCATTTCGGCCTGCCGGTCGACGAGGCGCTCAAGCTCTTGGCCGAGCACGTGCCCAACGCGGTCGATCAGGCGAGCCCGAACGGCACGCTGCCAGGCTGACGTCAGGCGCGCGAGCGCTGCGTCACAAAGTCTGCCCTTAAACTGGGCAACCTATGCAGTTCCAGCGGAACGAAATGCGCCGTCCCGGCTTGATAGAGCACGGGACAGGCTATAGCTCGGCATCTTGCCGGGCTTTGTTGTGTCCGGGCGAACTGCAGGGAACTTGTCGATGCTGGTATTTCAAATCGCGGGCGCCGTATTCGGGCTGCTCTTTATCGCCGCCGCCATGACCGGCATCGAAGGCACCGAACACCGCTAGTTTCTCGCGCGCGGCCGTCCAGGCGCACGTCATCGCCCGTATTCTTAGCGGCCCCCCGGGCAGGCCGTATTCAAAACGCCATTCCTTCCGCCTACGGCTTCGGCTGACAAGCCCGTCGCCCTCGCGCGTCGCGGCTGCTGCGACGGCTCGTCCGTTTCACAGTCTTGCGCGGCAGGACTGTCAAAAGCCCCACATTCTCTTTCTCTGCGCCAGTAACTACTATCGTAGACATTTCGCCGAAGCGCTGCGTCGCGCGCCGCTGATTTTCGCCAACAACGAGCCTCACGATGACCATCACCATTACTGCCTTTGAACGGTCGCCCGATGGCGGCAGGGGACTGGCGCGCGACACGCGCGTTCGCTGGGCACTTGAAGAAGTCGGCCAACCCTACGAGGTTCAACTCGTTTCCTTCCGCGCGATGAAGGAACCCGCGCATCTGCGGCTTCATCCTTTTGGCCAGATTCCAACCTACGACGAAGACGGTCTCGTCCTGTTCGAGACGGGGGCGATCGTGTTGCATATCGCGCAGCACTATGCGGGCCTGCTGCCGGACGATGCCGATGCGCGGTCGCGCGCGGTTACATGGATGTTTGCCGCGCTCAACACGATGGAGCCGCCTGTTCTTGAACTCGCCAACGCCAAACTTCTGGAGGGCGACAAGCCCTGGAGCCAGGAGCGCCTGCCGCTGGTCGAGGATCGCGTCCGCGCCCGGTTGAAGCCACTGTCCGCTCGCCTTGGCCGTGCCGACTGGCTCGACGGCGAGTTCAGCGCGGGCGACCTGATGATGGTGTCGGTGCTGCTGCGGTTGAAATCGTCGGGCCTGCTGGACGGATATCCAAACCTGGCGGCCTATCTCGCCCGCGGCGAAGCGCGGCCCGCCTACAAGCGGGCTTTCGACGCTCAACTGGCGGTCAATACCGGCAAGCAACCGACCTGATGCCCCACGTCCTCTTTCTCTGCACCGGCAACTATTACCGCAGCCGTTTTGCCGAAGAGCTGTTCAACCATCATGCGCCGTCGATCGGCGGGCCGTGGTCCGCCACATCGCGCGCGCTGGCGATCGAGCGAGGCACCGGCAATGTCGGACCGCTCTCGGTTCACGCCAGCAAGGCGCTTGAAGAGCGCGGCATCGTGGCGTGCGGCGCCGACCGTATGCCCAAGGCCTGCAGCCTGGGCGACCTCGAAGCCGCCAGGCTCGTCGTGGCGCTGAAAGAAGCCGAACACCGGCCACTGCTCACCGCGCGTTTCTCCGGCTGGCAAGACCGCGTTACCTATTGGCATGTCGACGATGTCGATCTCGCGTCCCCGGTTGCGGCGCTCGGCGACATAGACCTTCAGGTTGAAGACCTCATCAGGCGGCTGCGGCAGGCCTAGCGGCCGCGTAAAAAAGCCGGAACTTTCCCAAGTCCTTTGAACCAAATCTGCGTGAGTTCCGACAAAGCGATAGGTGCGAATCGTGCAATCGGTCATCACTCTTTTAAGATAAGAGTGTGAGCCTGTAGGCGTGTGAGCACGGATCTGGACGTTGGAGCGTGACGTGGAATTGTTTGAAGCTGCCGGTCTGGTGAAGTTCCCCGCGCGATGGGCGCCATTTCTTGTCACGTGTTTGAGCCTGGCGGCGATGCCGCTCTCGGCGGCCAGCGCACAGACTCGCGGCTATGACTGGTCGCGCGCGCCGGGCGGCTTTTTCTCGCAGCCCGAGCCGGTGCCGGACGAACAGCCGGTCAAGCGCCGCGCGCATCGCTCCACCAAATTCGACAAGGACGCCGGTAAATTCGGTGTGCCGACCGGGCCGTTGCACATTGTCGTTTCCATCGCAAAACAGCGCGTCACGCTGTTTTCCGACGGCAAGCCGATCGCCGAAGCGCCGGTCTCGACCGGCACCACCGGGCATGAGACGCCGCAGGGCATCTTCGCCATCATCGCCAAATCGCGCTTTCACGAGTCGAACATCTACAGCGGCGCGCCGATGCCCTACATGGAGCGCATCACCTGGTCCGGCATCGCGCTGCATGAAGGGCCGCTGCCCGGCTACGCCGCCTCGCACGGCTGCATCCGTCTGCCGGGAAGCTTTGCCGCCAGCCTGTTCAAGGTCACCAAGCTCGGCGCCCGCGTCGTCATCACGCGCGATCCGGTGGCGCCGGTCGCCTTCGCCAGCGCGCGGCTGTTCGTGCCGAAAAAAGCCGAAGAGCTGAAGAAGCCCGATGACAAACCGGCCGATATGCCGGTCGCTAGCATGCCGGCTGACCGGATCGTGCTGGTGCAGGCGGATGCGCCGGCGTCGACGTTCAGTGCCAAGACGGATACGAGCAAGACGGACACCAGCAAGCCGGATAGTCACGGCGGGCTTGTTCATGGAGGTCTTGGTGCGCCGGCGGTCATCGCCAAGCTCGACGACAAGGCGCCCGATACCGTCAAGCCTGCCGTTGAAATGAAAAAGCGCAAGGGTGCGGTGCAGGTTTTCGTCAGCCGCAAGACCGGCAGGCTTTACGTGCGGCAGGATTTCCAGCCGCTGTTCGATATGCCCGTAACCATCGCCGACCCCAACAAGTCCTGGGGCACGCATGTGTTCACGGTCATGGAGATCAAGGACGGCCAGGCGCGCTGGACCGCGCTGACGATCCCGAGCGGCTATGCTTCCAAGACGGACGTCAAACGCGGCGGCAAGAAGCTGTCGGCCAAGGAGATCGAGCGGCGCGAGAAGCTCGCTTCCGATCTGGCGAATGCGCCACCGGCCGCTGAGGCGCTGGAGCGTTTCGAGATGCCGAAGGAAGCGGTCGACCGCATTGCCGAGCTGCTGGCGCCGGGTTCGGCGCTGACCGTGTCGGACAATGGCTTGAGCGAAGAGACCGGTCTCGAGACCGACTTCGTCGTCGCGACGCAATAACAACGACAATGAAAAAGCCCCGCCGTTTCCGGCGGGGCTGAGTTGGCAAGGTCAAGCCTGAGGGCTCAGCCCGGCTGCACGGCTATCGCGTGACGCAAACAGACGCATCGCGCTCGCGTGCTTAGAAACGAAATCTAGTTACAGACGCGGACGTTGCGGACGTGCAGGCGGCCGTACTGATCTTCGAAGTCGCGGCGCTCGACGTAGCACTCGCGGCCGCGATAGCCGCTGCGGTAATAGCCGTCGCCACGATAGCCATCGCGGTTAACTTGCGAGCCGACGATGGCGCCGACGGCCAGGCCGCCAATGACGCCCGCGGCAATCGCGCCATCGCGCGCCTGCGCCGGCTGCGCGGAAATGGTGACGGCCAAAGCCAGAGCGGCAACGGACGCAGCAGTAATGAATTTCAACATGGATAAACTCCTTCGGTAACTGGGAAGCTGTTCGTCGGCGATCCGTAGGGCCCGGTGGGTATTCGGATCGGCGAAACGTCGACGCCTTGAATGCCAACCGCAGGAGGCTGGGGACCTGTATCAACCCGCGGGGTCCCAAATAGTTCCAATTTGAATTGTCGCGCTTTTGCCCGCAAAAAAACCCCGGCCTTGCGACCGGGGTTTAAGTTGGGGGTGAGCCCTAAGGGGCTCAGGCTCAAGACAACGCAGACGCAACGGGTGGATTCGAAAAATCCGTTCGTGGTCGCGGCAAAGCTTGTGAACCTGGGCCGTAAAGAGCTTGGGCCTTAAAAGAAAGAAGGGCGTAGATCGCTCTACGCCCTTCTGAAACTGGCAGTGGGAGAGGGCGAAAGCCCGCTCGGAAACTTTTAAGCTGGAATGCGCTCTTCGACGTCGCTCGGCTCGCGCAGCACGTAGCCGCGGCCCCACACCGTCTCGATGTAGTTCTTGCCCGAGGATGCGTTGGCGAGCTTCTTGCGCAGCTTGCAGATGAAGACGTCGATGATCTTGAGTTCCGGCTCGTCCATGCCGCCGTAGAGATGATTGAGGAACATCTCCTTGGTGAGCGTGGTGCCCTTGCGGAGCGAGAGCAGCTCGAGCATCTGGTATTCTTTGCCGGTCAGGTGGACGCGCTGGCCGCCGACTTCGACCGTCTTGGTGTCGAGGTTGACGACGAGATCGCCGGTATTGATGACCGACTGGGCGTGACCCTTGGAGCGGCGCACGATCGCGTGGATACGGGCGATCAGCTCGTCCTTATGGAAAGGCTTGGTCATGTAGTCGTCGGCGCCGAAGCCGAGACCCTTGACCTTGTCCTCGATGCCGGCGAGGCCGGAGAGGATCAAAATCGGGGTTTTCACCTTCGAGACGCGCAGGGAGCGCAGAACCTCGAACCCCGACATGTCGGGCAGGTTCAAATCCAGAAGGATGATGTCGTAGTCGTAGAGTTTGCCGAGGTCGACGCCTTCTTCACCGAGGTCGGTGGTGTAGACGTTGAAGCTCTCGGACTTCAGCATCAGCTCAATTGATTGAGCGGTCGCGCTGTCATCTTCAATTAGTCGAACGCGCATGCCAGTCCCCTATCTCGCCGCAGCCGGGCTTAAGGTCAGCGCCGCAAAGGCGGCGAGTGTGAAATAACGCGGTGGGACAAACCGATTCGACACTATTCGGACATGGTTAACAAAACCTGATTCTCCCATGCAAGCATTCGCTGGCGATTGCAAGCCGAATCGCCCTAAGATGTTGCAGTTGAGTGGTTTTTTAGCCACGTTCCGGTTCATGCCCTAGTTTAAGAGTCGGGACTAACCGACTCGTGTGACTCGCCCCTTCCGTCCTGGCCGGGCGAATCGTCAGCCGTAGTCCCTTGGACGATGACCCAATGATTAACGACCCGGGTAAACACCAAGTTAATATCCGCTCTACACCGGTAAGCCTAAGGGCGGGTTTACGGTTTTTCCACGCTGATTTTACGGGCCAGATCGCTTGAAAGCCCTCGCTGAACAAATCGTCGATATCGACGGCGTCGAAATCTACGGCCGCGTCGTCGGCGTTCGCGGGTTAATGGTCGAGATCGCCGGACCGATCTACGCCATGTCGGTCGGCGCCCGGCTGACCATCGAAACCGGCATCGGCAAGCCGATCCCCTGCGAAGTCGTCGGTTTTCATGAAGGCCACGCGCTGGCCATGCCGTTTGCGGCGCTCGAAGGTGTGCGCCGCGGCTGCCGCGCGGTCGTGACGTCCTCTGCCGGTGCGGTGCGTCCATCGGACGGCTGGCTCGGCCGTGTCGTCAACGCCATGGGCGAACCGATCGACGGGCAGGGACCTATCCCGTCCGGCCCGGCGCCTTACAATTACCGCGCGTCGCCGCCGCCGGCGCATGCCCGCATGCGGGTCGGCGAGCCGTTGGATCTCGGCGTGCGCTCGCTCAATACCTTCCTCACGGTCTGCCGTGGCCAACGCATGGGCATCTTCGCCGGCTCCGGCGTCGGCAAGTCGGTGCTGCTGTCGATGCTGGCGCGCAACGTGTCGGCCGACGTGTCGGTCATTGGCCTGGTCGGCGAACGCGGCCGTGAAGTGCAGGAATTCATCCAGGACGATCTGGGCGCGGCGGGTCTGGCCCGTTCGGTGGTGGTGGTCTCAACCTCGGACGAGCCGGCCTTGATGCGCCGCCAGGCCGCTTACCTCACCTTGGCGATTGCCGAGTCATTCCGTGACGCCGGCAAGGACGTGGTGGTGCTGATGGACTCGGTGACTCGTTTCGCCATGGCGCAGCGCGAGATCGGCCTGTCGGCTGGCGAGCCGCCAACCGCCAAGGGCTACACGCCGACGGTGTTCACTGAACTACCCCGCCTGCTGGAACGCGCCGGCCCCGGCACCGACAAGGGCACCATCACCGGCATCTTCACGGTGCTGGTCGATGGCGACGACCACAATGAGCCAGTGGCCGACGCGGTACGCGGTATTCTCGACGGCCACATTGTCATGGAGCGCGCCATTGCCGAGCGCGGCCGCTTCCCGGCCATCAACCGGGCGCGGCAGGTGATGGCGACATATTCGGACATGGAAGAACTGATCCGGCTCGGCGCCTACCGGCCGGGCTCGAGCGCCGACGTCGACGAGGCCATCGGCTTCCACAAGCCGTTGGAGGACTTCCTGCGGCAGATGAAGGACGAGTCGACCAGCATGGCCGAGGGCTATGAGCGGCTCGAGCAGATCCTCGCCGGCCAGGCCCCGGCCTGACAGCGTCCCGATACCTTCTTTTCCGGCAAAGCGGTTGTTTAGCCGCCTTTAGCAACACAAAACTAACGATATTGGGCCACAGTCACCCCGCTGAACGTCCAGGGGACGTCCGCGTGGCTCACGGTATTGGGCTACATCGGGCGCTTATTCGGGGCTTCGGGGGAGTATTTAGTCGATGAAGTCACGCGAAACACTCATCCGCCTGAAGAAATTTCAGGTCGATGAAAAGCGCCGCAAGGTCGCTCAGATCGAAGCCATGATCGCCGAATTCGACCGCATCGCGGCCGAGCTCGAACGCGAGATCAAGCTCGAGCAGGACCGCGCCGGTATCCACGATCCCGCCCATTTCGCCTATCCGACCTACGCCAAGGCCGCGATGGGACGCCGCGAGAATCTCAAGCGCTCGGCCGACGAGTTGAAGGTCCAGTGCGACGACGCCAAGGCCGCGCTCGGCGAGGCGTTCGAAGAACTCAAGAAGGTCGAGATGCTCGACGAGCGCGACCACGCCCGCGAAAAGGCCGAGGCCAATGCGCGCGAGCAGGCCGAACTCGACCGCATCGCCGCGATGCGCTTCTCCGTCAACGGCGCGCACGCTTAAACGCGTGCGGCCCGCCGGTTTCCGGCACCATTGATGTTCGATGACGCGCCGTGTGGACGGCACGGCCGCGAATGGCCGCAGTTGAGGTAACGCCGGACCGGTCGTGGCGCCAATGTACTGCGTGGACGCCTCATGTCCGGAATAACCCTGAGCAACGGCAGCCGGTCGGTCCTCGCATCGCTTCAGAACACCGCGGCGCAACTGGGTACGACCCAGAACCGCCTGGCGACCGGCAAACGGATCAATTCGGCGCTCGATAATCCGACGGCCTTTTTCACGGCCCAGTCGCTCAGCAATCACGCGGCCGGTTTGAACGCGCTGATTGACAGCATCGATCAGGCGCAAAGCACCCTGAAGGAAACAACGCAAGGCCTGGCCTCGCTGATCGATCTCGTCGAATCCGCCAAATCGGTCGCGCAGCAGGCGCGGCGGACGCCGCCGCCGGTCACCAATTACGCGCAGATCGATCAAATCGGATCGGCCGACGCCAGCGCCGAAGCCGCCGGCGTCGTCACCAGCAATACCGATACATCGGGTGGCTTTTCGGCTGTCGTTAATGGCCTGCAAATTCACGTCGGGGCGTCGACCTACACCGTGCATCAGTCTTCGGCGCCGTCGCCGGAAGGCATCGGCGCCATCATCGCCGACATCAACAATACCGTCGGGCTCGGCCCCAGCGGTGCGGTCCGCGCGGCTCTCGACGCATCGGGGCGATTCATCGAACTGACCGCCAACAGCACCGATATCGATTTCGATGTGCCGGCGACGGCGGCTGCGAGTGCGCTGGGAATTGCCGGACAGTCCGGGACATCGACCAGTCTTTTGCAGGCAGTTGGCGGACTGTCGGGCACCAGCATGGTGGTGCAGGCCAATGGCGGAACAGCGCGGACGATCAACTTCGGCAATGGCGGCGGGCAAGTTTCTACATTCGAAGGATTGCAGAATGCGCTGGCGGGCAGCGGCGTTTCGGTTTCGCTGGCGCAGAACGGCGGCGCCAAAAATGTCGCGCTGACCGTCAGCAGCAGCGTCGGTACGCAGAACTCGCTGACGACGAGCGGAAGCGCGCTCGGTGCGCTCGGCCTTCCAGGCGGCGGTGTCGAATTCGGGATTGCGACGAACCCGGTGTCAACGCGCGCTATTCTGCAGACGCAGTATAACGCGATGTTGCAGCAGATCGATGCGCTGGCGCGGGACTCGTCCTACAACGGCGTCAATCTGCTGCAGGGCGGCAGCCTCAACGTTCAACTCAACGAGAGCGGCAGTAGTTCGTTCGCCGTCGGCGGCGTGACCTGCAACGCGGCGGGCCTGGGCCTGACGACCTTGGCCGGAACCGAATTTCAATCCAACAGCGCCATCGATGGCATCGTCACGGCCTTGAATGCGTCGCTCAGGACGATGCGCGCGGACTCGGCGAATTTCGGAACAAGTCTTTCAACCCTGAGAATCCGGTTCGATTTCACCAAAACCGACACCAATATTCTGCAGTCCGGCGCCGACGCCTTGGTGCTCGCCGACACGAACCAGGAAGGGGCTAATCTCCTGGCCCTTCAGACGCGAGAGAATCTGTCTTCAACGGCACTCTCGCTCGCCGCGCAAAGCGATCAGGCCGTTCTTAAAATATTCCAATAGACGATCGCGGCACATGGGGCGCTGCGGAATGAGGCTTTGCCTGCGAATCCGCTTTACAGGCCGGTCAACGAATGGACTTCCGAAATCATCGTGTCGGCATCATAGGGCTTGAGGAAAAATCGGCTGCCCGCCGGTAATTCATCTTCCGGTTCACGACGGCGGCCGGAGGCTACGATGATCTTCATCGTGGGCCAGCGCGCATGCACCGCGTGAGCGAGCTTTGTACCGTTCATGCTTCCGGCCATTTTGACGGCGGTCAGTAGCAGCGCGATGTCCGAACGGGATTCCAAAATGGCCCAAGCTTCGTCGGCGTTTTCCGCTTGAATTGTCGCGAAGCCGGCAGCCTGTAGGATGTCGGCCGTGAGCAGCCCCAACAGGTGATTGGATTCGACGATCAGGATAGTGCGCGCGGAATACATAGTCCCGTGCATGTCACTGCGTCCATTCCGCTGAGCGCCGACCGGACGTTGCATCCACCCCGGCACTTTCAATCGCGAGCCAGGTCTCGGCCATCCGAAGGAAATGCGACTTCAAAGCGGGGGCGCTCGCGGCACGGGCCAATTCGATGCAGTCCGCCTGCAGGCGCAGGCATGCCACCGAGTGTCTTAGGGAGCGTTGCGACGTTGACATGGTAAATCCCAAAATAGTTCCATCGTCGTTGCACGCCACCGCAGCGCCGTCGGTAGTGTGCAACACATAGCAACCAAATAAATTTCAAGCCTTGGAGACCGATCGTATCGCTGTGGCGTCCATGTTTGAACGAACAGGCTTCGTGTCGCCGTTTCGTTTCCGCCGCTTTCGATTTTAAAATGCGGCAAATGCGTGGCGCATTTTCGCGCGCATAAACGGCGTATATTCATGGAGGAACTTTAACTTCACAAAATCAACACACGGGTGCTTCTCTATTGCGGGGCGAATGGTTGTCCGTGTTGGGATTGTAAAGATGAAGCGCTCCGTAACTCTTCTCCTTGTCAGTGTGTTCGCGATCGCAGGCGCGATGTCCGCGCAAGTCCCCGTATTTGCCGCCGACATGCCGCGCGCCGCGCCCGTCTACAAAGCGCAGCCGGCGCCGCAGTCGTATGACTGGACCGGCTTCTACATCGGTATCAACGGCGGCTACGGCTTCGGCCGTTCGAGCTGGAGCGATCCGGCCGCGGGAACGGATTCGGGACGCTTCAACACATCGGGCGGCACGTTCGGCGGGCAGCTCGGTTACAACTGGCAGACCGGGCCTGCGGTGTTCGGTATCGAAACCGACCTGAACTGGATCAACGCCAAGGGCAGCAGCAGTGCGGGCGGCGTGTGCCTCACCGACGGCGCCGGCCAGTGCCAGACCAAGCAAAGCTGGCTCGGTACCACGCGCGCCCGCGTCGGCTATGCGATCGACCGCTGGCTGCCTTACATCCCCGGCGGCGTTGCTTATGGCGACATCCGTGCCGACCAGGCGACCGGCTCAAGCTCCAGCACGAAGACCGGCTGGACCGCCGGCGGCGGTGTCGAATACGGCATCGACCGCAACTGGAGCGCCAAGCTCGAATATCTGCACGTCGATCTCGGCACCGCGAGCTTCATGGGCGCGGCATCCGGCACGCCGACGCTCAACGTACCCATAACCGACGACATCGTGCGCGCCGGCCTGAATTACCGCTGGTAGGGGAAACGCCATGTTCGAATCGATCTTGCCTGAATGGATGAGCATGACGGAATGGCTGGAGCCGAAGCTCGTGCTGCTGATCGGGCTGGTCGCCACCATTCTCTGGCTGTCGAATCTCGGCAGCAGCAAGCGGGCCCGGCAGGAGCGCAACCGCGCGGACCGCACCGCGGCGATCATCAAAAATACCAGACAGTAGAGCGCGCGTTATTTCTTGGCCGCAGGCTCGGCGCCTTTCGCCTTGATCTGCGCCATATCGGCTTCAAGCTTGGCCAGCGTGGCCTTGAGCGAAGCCGCTTCGGCTTTGGCCGCGGCCATCTGATTGAGCGTCTCGCGCTTGAGCTTGACGATTTCCTGCTGAAGAAATTCGACATTGGCCTGCAGGCAGCCGGTGCGGCGATCGATCTGCTTTTCGGCGCCGCAGTTTTCCATGCCGCGAATGTCCTGCGCGAGCGCGGGGGCGGCGAAAAATATAAAAATCAAAAAGAGCGGTGCTAATCTCATGGAGCCGGTTCTCGTTCTCTGTCATGCCCGGCCTTGTGCCGGGCATCCACGTCTTGGCCAAGAATAAGGCGTGGATGGCCGGGACAAGCCCGGCCATGACGCCGTGGAAATTAAAACGCCGCCGCCAGTTCCCGCGCGCCCGGCGACTGTGCGCCGCGCGCCATCTGTTTCTCGATATCCGCAATGAGATTGGCGACGATGCCGGTGCGGCGCGCCACCGGATTGCGCTCGTAGCCGTTCTGCTGGAAGAAATTCGCCGTCGGCACGCGCGCGCGCAAGTCCTGCGGCATCATCACCATGTCGATGCCGTTGCCGTCGCCGGTGAGGTTCATCAATTCGAGTTCGGCGGCCGACAGCGGCGCGTTGTAATGCTTGGTGCGCGCAAAATGCAGCGAGCTGGCAAGCTTCTGCACCTGCAGCATCGGACCGATGTCGCGGTCGAGAATGACGGCGTGGATGCCGATGCCGCCGGCGGTGGTCTTGGCGAGACGGTCGAACTCGCTCCAGCTGTGCGGCACCGAGCGGCTATAGGTGATCATGCGCTTGAGCGCCTCGATCTTGCGCTCCATCGCGATCTTGGCCGGTCCGGTCAGCGTGTTGGATTTTTGCCGCAAGGTCGCAACGATGCGATGGCCGAATTCGGACAGGATCGACACCGAATTGGTTGAGAGCAACTGGTTGTAGCCGACCGCCGGCGAGATCGCGCGCGGCCGCGTCGGCGTGACGCCGGCCTGCATGTCGTAGGTGCCGTTGCCGCCGGTCTCGAAGGCATAGACGCCGACGATCTGGTCCCGCGTCAGGCCCGCGGCCAATGCGGCCTTGGCATAAGCGCGCTTGAAGTCGGCTTCGCTCGGGCGGTCCGGCACGAAACCGAATTGCTCCACGGCGGCCTGCAGGAAATCGGCGACCAGCGGCACCGGCTGCCGCTCGTCGGGATCGCGGCCCGGCGCATTGGGGTCGACCGGGCGCGGCGGGCCTGAATAGACCGGCGGCTGCGTCAGCACATAGTCCTCGGCGACGGCCGGCTGATTGATGCGGCGCTTGGCGTTCCGCCCGCGGCGCTTCTCGGCGACGTCGTCCCAATAGGCGGAGGCGGCCTCGTCATAGGCCGCGCGCGCCTGGGTGTATTGCGCCAGCGCCGCCTCATAGCTTTGGCCATAGGCCGGCGCCGCCGAGACGAGCAGGGCGGCGGCAAGGCTGGTGAGTAAGGTCCGGCGGTCGGGCTGCATGGCCCGACTATGTCGGCCATTTGTGGCGATTCGACCATCGCTTGGGCGCCGTGCCAGCGCGGCGCCCGACAATGGTTGCATAATATAATAATACAACTTATAATAGAAATACTTTCTTCTGAAACTGATCGCGTCGCCATCGTCCAACGGGGGAGAAGCGTCATGGCAGACAGGACCAAAGGCAGCGAAAAAGATACCGGCTTCGGTTTCGTCAAGAACATTGCAGCCCATAAACCCGGCTTCGAGCAAGGCAGCACCGAGCGCGAAGCCGCCAACTCGACCGATCACCGCTTCAAACACAGCGACAAGGCGCCTCCGAAAGGGACGCTCGCCGAACGCTTTGCCAAGAAGGGAGGCTGACCATGGGCACCGGTCACTCCAGCGTTTCTTTCACCAATTCCTACGGCAAGAAGATTTTCGTCGCCTATATGCGGCGCGACTTCAGTTGCCAGTCCGAGTGCGGCGACATGTGGGACGTGCTCGGCTGGATCAATCTCGATCCGGGCGAGACTGAGTCGCGCGACAATCCGACAACAAACCGCTGGTTCTACTATCACGCCGAAGCATCGGACGGTGCCGTGTGGGCGGGGCCTTTCCCTGCCGAAGTGGAGCAACCGAAGTTCGAGAAGTGCACGTGCCTCGGCGTCATCGTCAATGACGGAACCAATCCGTGGCACACTGTCGGATTCCGCGAGCTCGACAACGCGACATTCGGCGGCGTGAACTTCGTGCCGTAGCTAGTCGGTTCGGCGATCGGCGTCGTATTCCGCGCTGCAGAACGCGCCGCCCTGGAACTTGTCGCCGACCGGATCGGGGCCGAGCTTGGCCTGCGCCGCCATCGCCTGTTCGCGGAAGTCGTCGGCCTTGCCCTTGGGCTGATAACCGTAGCGCTGCGCATTGCTGTTGTCCCACCACGCCGCGGCGTTGTTCGAAGCGCCGTAGAACACCTCGAACTTGATGTCGCGGTGCTCGAGGCCGATCTGGATCAACTGCACCAGATCCTCGGGCTTGAGCCAGATGGCCAGCCGGCGCTGGTCGATCGGTGCGTCGCCGACATTGCCGATGCGCAGGCAGGTGACGCGCAGGCCGTGCTTGTCGGCATACATCGCGCCGATGGCTTCGCCGAAAGCCTTGCTGACGCCATAGCGGCTGTCGGGGCGGACCGTGACGCCGACGCCGATGCGTTTGTCGCGCGGATAGAAGCCGACCGCGTGGTTGGACGAGGCAAACACGACGCGGGACACACCGGCGCGATAGGCCGCCTCGAACATGTTGTAGGTGCCGACGATGTTGCTTTGCAGGATGGTGTCCCACGGCCCTTCGACCGAGAAGCCGCCGAGATGCACGATACCGTCGATGCCGTCGACGATCTTCTCGACCTGCTTCATGTCGCTGAGATCGGCGGCGACGAATTCTTCGTTCGCGCCGAGATCGGCCGGCGTCTTGATGTCGCTCCAGCGGATGTTGGGATAAACGGCCGGCAGCAGCTTGCGCAAACGCGAGCCGACATCGCCGGCCGCGCCGGTGACCAGAATTTTTTTCATGATGCTTTCGACTTCCAATCCAAATTAATGCGGCGGCGATGCTTGCTTTCCCTCCCCCCGCGAAGCGGTGGGGAGGGTCGGTTCGTGTTGCGTAAGCAACGCGAACCGGGGTGGG
>CAISIV010000284.1 GCA_903885555.1 uncultured Hyphomicrobiales bacterium | reverse complement strand
GAGCCTGACCAGCGTTGCCAAGACACTGGGCCTGGAGCCTCTGGCAGACAAATTTTCTGCCTTCGGCTGGAGTGTTCGCGAAGTTGACGGGCATGACCATGCCGCCCTAGCGCAGGAACTGTCGCAGGCACCTTGGAAAAGGGGCAAACCATCGATCCTCATTGCTCAAACGACCAAGGGCAAAGGCGTGAGCTTCATGGAAAACACTATCGAATGGCATTACCTCAGCCCTAACGAGTTGCACCTCTCACAGGCCTTGGCTGAACTTGGCGAAGGCATAGTCAATACATGAGGAACGCGTTCATCGATGAACTGGTCGGGTTGGCAGCGACCCATTCGCAGATCGCCCTGGTCGTGGGTGACCTGGGCTATTCCGTGGTCGAACCGTTCGCTGATCGATTTCCAGACCGCTTTATCAACGCTGGCGTGGCCGAGCAGAATATGACCGGCCTGGCCGCCGGTATGGCTTCTGAGGGCTATCACGTCTTCACTTACTCGATCGCCAACTTTCCCAGCTTTCGCTGCGCCGAACAGATTCGGAACGACGTCGATTACCACCAGTTGCCCGTGACCGTGGTTGCTGTTGGCGGTGGACTCGCCTATGGCTCGCTCGGTTATTCGCACCATGCCGTGCAGGACTATGCGCTGCTGCGCAGCTTTCCGAACCTGACGATCGCCGCCCCGGGCGACCCGATGGAAACCCGCGCCTGCATGCGCTGGCTGGTCGCCAACCCGGGGCCTTCCTATCTGCGCTTGGGCAAGGCGGGCGAGCCCAGCTTCCACAGCCAGGTCCCTGCGGTCGAACCGGGCCGGTGGCTGGAGGTGTCGGCCGGCGGGGTTGAACATGGCGCTTTGTTGCTGACCACGGGCGCCACCTTGGGCCTCGCGATCGAACGCCAAAGGAATAATGCCGGCCCGAAGCCAGCCGTACATTCGTTGCCGCTGTGGGGCATGGCGTCAAAGCCTGCGCAAGCCGCGCAGGTCGCCGCCCATCAGCAGATCACGACGTTCGAAGACCATTTGCGCGACGGCGGCTTCGGCTCCTGGCTGATGGAGGCTGTTTGTGACAGGCCGGATCTGCTCGGCAAAATCAAGACCGAGGCGCTCACCCCTCGAGTCTGCGGCGCCGTTGGATCACAGGCGATGTTGAACGCCTGGGGCGGTCTGCAGCCATGAAGGTTGCGGCTTCAACGTGCAGACAATCGGCGTAGGCTTGGCCTAATCCAGCGGAATGCATTCGATTTCAAATCATGGGATTCAAGCGATGAAAACACCAGTCGTAATTTCTCACAGCGGCGACGACGAGTATTTCAAGGCAGTGGTCATTGTTGCGGCCCAAAAGAACCCAGTATTCGTGATTGGTGATTCCGTCAACCAGCATACATTCAAAGGAATTCAGAATATCCAGCATATTCACAATGCTGATTTGCAAACCAAGGAACTTGAAGCATTTGATGCTGCCTTCATCAACTATTCAAGCAACAGCCGCGAGGAGGAGTTTCGTTGTTTCCGCAGGGTTTTTCTTGTCCAGCAATTCATGCATCTTAATCGTCATGAACAAGTCTTTCACCTCGACAGCGATTGCCTGCTGCTCGAGGATGTTTCCCGGCTATTCCCGGCCCAGCCCGTCGAGCCCGCAACAGCCTATGCGTTGATGCCTAACTATTACCCCTATCTGATGGCGGGCTGTATTCACAATGCGCTCTTGAGTAGCGATTTTTGCCAGGCGTTTGCGCAGCTATGTGCAGACATCTACATTTCAAAATCAAAATTCAGTCTGATCGAGCCGAAGATCAACTGGCATCGTGAAAACAATATCGGCGGGGGCATCTGTGACATGACCATGTATTACCTGTTGAATGCTGAAAAAATCGTGTCGGTACTCGACTTGAATCAGGCCTACATGATTGAAAACGAAGTTTGCAT
>CAISIV010000283.1 GCA_903885555.1 uncultured Hyphomicrobiales bacterium | reverse complement strand
AGCAGGGCTCGGCGGTCGCCGCGCCAATCAGGCCGCCGGCGCCGGCGCCGATCAGGCCGCCCGCAACCGCGCTGCCGACGGAGCCGCCTGCCGCGGCGCCTATGGCGGTGCCCGCAACGCCGCCGATCGCAGCACCGGTCAACGCGCGATCCTGCTGGACCGTCTGACAGCCGGCCAGCGCAACCGCGGCGCCAACGATGATGATGAGTTTACGCATCGCTCTCTCCCTGAAGAATTTCGCCTGATGGTGACAAATCGAGGTCGCTACCGGCTCGTGCGAACTCCGCATGCGCGAAACACCAGCCCCGGTGCCCATCACAACGGCGATCAGGAACAATGGTTCCCGTGTGGCCGCGATCAGGCTTTTGCGTGTTGCTTGGCGGTGCGCTTGCGGGTCACGTGAACCGTGCCACCGCCTTTGTTACCGCTGCGACGGACTTGGAGATGCTGTTCCGTCATCTCGGCGCGGGTGCGGCAGTCATTATGCAATTCTTCCAGTTCCTCGTCGGTCAAATCCTCGATCGCGGCGTAACTGTTTTTCGCGCCCTTCAAGGCCAGAACCAGCTCGGACAATTTGAGCTGGACGGCGAGCATGTCGCGGTTCTGGGTATTCTGAATCAGAAACACCATCAGGAACGTCACGATGGTCGTGCCGGTATTGATGACCAGCTGCCACGTATCGCTGTAATGAAACAGCGGTCCGGTGACGACCCAGACAATGATCGTGAACATCGCGAGCAGAAACGCGATCGGATGGCCCGTCCACACCGCCGTGCGCTGCGCAAAGCTCGAAAACAGCGCGGACATTGTGTTGGGCCGGGAGCCATTGGCGGCGCGTCCGTTCTGGTTGTTCGTCTTGGCCTTCATCATGTCCCCTGCGACAATATCTGTTTAATGCGCGGCTCAACGCCTACCGCGTTACCGGGTTCCATTAAGGCTGGGTAACTATTTGAACTTCGGCAGGCTTTGTTTGACGCGCCCGATCCCCGCCCACGGATCCTTGCGCAGGCGCGCGAGATGCTGTGGCAGCGTTTTCACCGTGTAATAGTCGGCGCTTTTCAGCGTGCCGAGTTCGGACCAGTCGATCGGCGTCGATACCGCGGCACCCGGCCGGGCGCGGGTGGAGAAGGGCGCCACCGCCGTCGCCTCGCGGCTGCTGCGCATGTAGTCGATAAAGATGCGCCCCTTGCGCTTGCTCTTGGTCGCGGTCGCGACGTAACGGTTCGGCGCGTCCTGCGCCATGGCGTTTGCGACCGCGTGGCAGAATTCCTTGGCCTCTTCCCACGGCGTCGGCTTGATCGGCAGGATGACGTGCAGGCCCTTGCCGCCGGACGTTTTCAGAAATGTCTTGAGCTTGATCTGGGCAAGCCGTGCGCGGACATCGCGCGCGGCGGCGACTACATCCTTCCAGTCCGTGCCGGGGCCGGGATCGAGATCGAACACAAGGCGGTCGGCGTCGCCGAGATGCGCGACAGTCGAGCCGCGGACATGAACTTCCAGCACGCCGGCCTGCACCAGCGACAGAAGTCCGTCGAGATTGTCGAGCGAGAGAATCTTGCCGCCGTCTTCCGGCACCAGATGCAGATGGTCTTCGGAAATACCCGCTGAGGCGTGCTTCTGGAAGAAGCACTGTCCGGCGGCGCCTTCCGGACAGCGCAGCAGCGAGATCGGACGACCGACCAGATGCGGCGCCATCCATTTCCAGATCTTTGAATAGAACTCGGCCAAATCGCGCTTGGTGACTCCAGCGTCTTCCCAATAAATGCGGTCGGGATGGGAGAGCTTGATGGCGCCCACGGTCACGCCCGTTTTGCTAGCCCGCAACGGGGCGCTTTTGCGTTTCACGGTGGCGGACTTGTTGGCCGCCGCCGCTGTCTTTACTTCGTGGACGACCTCGTCCGCTGCCTTGTCTTCACGCAGGCCCTGGAACGAGGAATGGCGGACGCGGTCGCCGTGCGTCCAGCCCTGGAAGTCGATTTCGGCGACGAGCTTCGGCTCAAGCCAGACCGGCGTACGCGCGCCGCGTTCCTCCGGTGGCACGGTGCCGAACGGTGATTTGCTTCTGACCAGTGGCTTGAACGTTCGGTACAGATCGCGTGCAACTTTGTGCGTGAAACCGGTGCCGGTGCGCCCGGCGTAGACGAATTCGCCGTCATTATAGAAACCCAGGATCAGCGCGCCGACCGAGTGTCTGTCAGCCGTCGACGGCGCAAAGCCCGCCACCACGAATTCCTGCCGGCCGGAGCATTTGGTCTTGAGCCAGTCGTGGCCGCGGCCGGAATGATAGCTGGCGTCGGCGCGTTTCGAGATGATGCCTTCGAGCCCCAGTTTGCAGGCGTGCTTGATCAGCAGCGGACCAGGCTCGTCGATGGATTCGCTCAAATGCAGTGGACCCGTCGAATTCTTGCCGATCAATTTAGCCAGGGCGGCCTTGCGGTGTGTCAGAGGCAAGGGCCGCAGGTCGTCGCCGTTGAGGTGCATCAGGTCGAAGGCGTAATAGGCCATGGTGGCGTCTTTGCCCGACTTCAGCGTCTGCTGAAGAGCCGAGAAGCTTGAGACGCCGTGGGCATCGTTGACCACCAGTTCGCCGTCGATCAGAGCGGCATCGGCCGGCAAGTCGGCGATGGCCGCGGCGATGGTGGGAAATTTGCGCGTCCAGTCGAGGCCTTTGCGGGTCAGCAGCTTGACCTTGCCGTCCTCCAGCCGCGCCTGGATGCGGTAACCGTCGAATTTGATTTCGTGAATCCAGTTGCCGTTCTCCGGCGCCTTGTCGGACAGGGTCGCCAGCGACGGCGCTACGAAGCTGGGCAGAGGATCGCCGGCACGCTTGCGTTTCGACTTACGTTTGGCCGACAGCTTCTTCGCCGTTTTCCTGCGACTGGTTTTCTGTCGCGGCGTGGCCTTTTTTGCAGTGGTCTTCTTGGTGCCGCCGGCGATCTCGTCCATCGAGCGGCCGGTCTTTGCCGACAGCGATTGCTCTTCAAGGATGTCCTTGTCGCGGGCCGAGCGCGCCGCTTCGTCCTTCTGCTTGATCAGCAGCCAGTTGTCGCGCTTCTCGCCGGGCCGCCGATGCATCCGAACGAGATGCCACTTACCTTGAAGCTTCTCGCCATCGAGCGTGAAGGACAGATGGCCTTTCTTGAGGCCCTTGTGGGCGTCGATCTCCGGCGTCCAGGTGCCGCGATCCCACACCATGACGGTGCCGCCGCCATATTCGCCTTTGGGGATTGTGCCTTCGAACTTGTTGTACTCAAGCGGATGATCTTCGACCTGCACAGCAAGCCGTTTCTCGTTAGGGTCGAGGCTGGGGCCGCGCGTCACGGCCCAGCTCTTCATCACGCCATCGAGTTCGAGCCGCAGATCGTAATGCAGCCTTGTGGCGTCGTGCTTCTGAATGACGTAGGCATGGCCCTTCTTGCGCGCGACCACGCCCTTCGGTTCGGCGGTGACGTCGAACCGGCGTTTGCCGCGGTAGGTAGTCAGCCCCGCCATGAAGCTAGCCCGCTTTTCTCACCTTGCGGCGTGGAGCAGGGCGCTTGCGGCTCGCGGCGGCCTTGCGCTTGGGCGCCGGCGCGCTACGGTCGGACGCACTACGCTCGGCTTTGGCGCTGCGGCGCAAGGCGTCCATCAAATTGATGACGTTGCCTTTGCTCGGCTCGGCCAGTGTCGGCGGTTTTTTGCCGGCCTGCTTGGCCTTGATCATCTCGGTCAGCGCAGTTTCGTAGCGATCCTCGAACTTGTCGGGCTTGAAGTGGCCCTTCTTGGTTTCGAGGATATGCACGGCGAGCTTGAGCATGTCGGCCGGCACTT
>CAISIV010000282.1 GCA_903885555.1 uncultured Hyphomicrobiales bacterium | reverse complement strand
TCCCATCACCGCAACGGGTTCCCCGGTCAGCACGAACTGCCCGAGATCAACTGATATCCGATCCATCCCAGCGAGCAAGACATGATACCCGCCGCCGACATTAAGTATCAAGAGTTGCCCATAGGACCGGAACGGACCTGCATAGACCACCCAGCCATCCGCCGGGGCCGTAATCTGGGCACCGGCGCGGGTGGCAATGGAAGTTCCTTTTTCCAGCCCCCCGATACCATCGGGAGCGCCGAAATCCTTCAACTTCACGCCATTAACCGGGATAGGAACATGGCCTCGTAGCGAAACAAAGGCAGCGGCCGGCGCTAAACGGCCCGGATCGCGAAAAGCCGACAAAGCGGGGCGGCTGTCGTTGCGGGCGGCCTCGCGGGCATCGCGAATCGCGGGGTCGAGGCCCGCTTCGAGCTTGCCGATCAAATCTTTGAGATTGTCGACCTGGCGGCCCAAATCGGCGGCCCGCGAGCGCTCGGTCTCCAGCGCCTTCTCCCGCTCGGTCTGCTGGGCCTGACGGGCCTCGACCAGTGCGCTCATCCGGGTGCGTTCGGCGTCGAGCGCCGCCACCTCGTTTTTGAGCTGCTCGCGCTCGGCGGCGATTTTTGTGCGGACATTGAGAAGTTCGGTGAGGTCGCTGGCGAGCGCGTCGACCTCGTGACGCATTTCCGGCAGCACGGCGCCGAGCACCATCGCGGTGCGCACCGATTGCAGCGCATCCTCGGGGCTGGCGATCAGCGCCGGCGGCGGGCGGCGGCCGATGCGTTGCAGCGCCGCCAGCACTTCGCCGATGACGGCGCGGTGGCCATCGAGCGATTTGCGGATGCTAGCTTCGTTTTCATCGCGCGGCTTGATGCGGGCGTCGGTGGCGACGATCTTGCCTTCGACGCCGCGCAGGCGGCCGGCGGTGTCGATCAGATCCTGGTTGAGCTTGCGGCGGTCGGCGCCGAGCTGTTCGATCTCGCGCTTGAGCGCGGCTTCGTTCTCGGCCGCCTTGCGCTGCGCCTCGCGCGCGGCATTGAGTTCGTCGTCGCGCTGCTTGATGGCGTCGAGTTTTTCATTGGCCGCCTGTGCGACGACTTGAGCGACCATTTGCGGCTGCTGCGCCAAAGCCAGCGGCGGACACGCCATCGCGATCGCCGCGATCATCGCGGCGCATCGGTTGAAATGGCTCGTTCTGCAAATCATCCCAGCCAAATTACGCCCGTGCGGTTCCACAGCAAGATTATTCGTTATTCCATGCCGGTTGATTAAGACCAATGTGGGACGCCTTCTCACCCTCCCCCTCCAGAGGAGGGTGAAGCAAGCTTAAGCCCGGTGATACGGGTGCCCGGTGAGGATCGTGGTGGCGCGGTAGATCTGCTCCAGCAGCATCACACGCACCAGCTGATGCGGCCAAGTGGCGGCGCCAAACGACATGCGCAATTGCGCCTTGTCGCGCAGGCTTTCGGACAGCCCGTCGGCGCCGCCAATGACGAACACCACCGCCGGCTTATCGTTGGCTCGCCATTTTGCGAACTGGGCAGAGATGCTGGCGCTGTCGAGATTGTCGCCGCGCGAGTCGAGCAGCACCACCGCGGCGCCCTGCGGAATGATAGTGGCGAGCGCGATGGATTCCTCAAGCATACGCTTGGCAGGCTCGGCGGCGCGGCTTTCGCGGATCTCGATGACCTCGACGTCACGCCAGCCAAGATTGCGGCCGGTCTGAGCGGCGCGCTTGCGATAGCGCTCCGACAATTCGGTTTCGGGGCCTGATTTCAGGCGCCCGACGGCGGCGACGATGATACGCATTGGCGCGGCGGGCTCCTCGGTAGGAGGTAAGCTACACGCTCCACATCTTCTCGAGGCTGTAGAACTCGCGCACTTCGGGGCGGAAGACGTGAACGATGACGTCGCCGGCGTCGATCAGTACCCAGTCGCCCTGACGCAGGCCTTCGACGTGCAGCCCTGACTTGCCGGCGGTCTTGAGTGCGCGGACGACGCTGTCTGCGATCGCGCCGACATGGACGTTGGAGCGTCCCGTGGTGACGACCATATAGTCGCCGATCGAGGATTTGTCCGACATATCGATGGTAACGCTGTTCTCGGCCTTCATGTCATCGAGCCGCGCCAGCACGAGGCGCAAGGTCTCCTGCGAAGCGGAACGGTCGACAACAGGCTTCTTGATCGGAGGAGTGGCCTTGGCGACAAATTTGTTTGCGGCTTGCTTTTTGGCAGCCGGCTTCTTAGCAGCCAGTTTTTTGGCAGCGAATTTTTTGGCGGCTGGCTTTTTGGCGGTGGATGCGGACGGGCGGGACTTCGTCCGTGTGGGTTTAGATTTGGGCAGGGTATCTGTATCCTTTCAGGCCAAGCGCCGGATCAAACCGGATGCGTGTTGAAGATAGCTATTTCGCGCGCCGCTTGCCACCGCTGGCGGACTTACCTTTGGCCTTGGCGGCCGGCGGCTTTTTGGCAGGCTTAACGGCTGTTTTCGGAGTTCCGTTGCCGCGCAAGGCGCGCAAAGCGGTCGACGACAGCGGCGATTTCAGCCCGTGCAGGAAGGTCCAGGCCGGCGCGCGGCGGTTCGGCAACGATGGGGCGTCGCACTCGCGAATGCGGAAGCGGGCAAGCGCGTTGCCCGCCGGACTGCCGCCGGCATAGAGGCTCGGACCCAGCCGGTCGATCACGACGATCGGCACCAGCGAGGCAATGGCACGCCATTTCTGCCAGCGGTGGAAGTGACGCAGATTGTCGGCGCCCATGATCCAGACGAAACGCACGCGCGGGCAGCGCGTCAGCAGCCACAAAATGGTGTCATAGGTGTAGCGCGTGTTGATGGCGGCTTCGATGCCGGTGATGTCGAGGCGCGGATGGTGCGTCAGCTTGCGCGCGGCGTCGATGCGTTTGGCGAGCGGCGCGAGGTTCTTGGTGTTCTTGAGCGGATTGCCCGGCGTCACCAGCCACCAGACGCGGTCGAGCTTGAGCCGCTTCATCGCCAGCAGGCTGGCGCCGAGATGCGCGAGGTGCGGCGGATCGAAGGTGCCGCCGAACAGGCCGATGCGCATGCCCGGCGCGTTCGGAGGAAGATAGCGCTCGGGCCGAGCGATGAAGGGTGAGGTCACGGCCGTGTCTGACCGCTTCCGAGAATACGGTACTTGAACGTGGTGAGCTGTTCCGCGCCAACAGGACCGCGTGCGTGCAGGCGGCCGGTGGCGATACCGATCTCGGCGCCGAAGCCGAATTCGCCGCCGTCGGCGAACTGCGTCGAGGCGTTGTGCAGCACGATAGCCGAGTCGACTTCGCGCAAAAACTTCTCCGCGGTGGCCGTGTCGGCGGTGATTATCGCGTCGGTGTGATGCGAGCCGTAATGTTCGATGTGGGCGATAGCCGCGTCGACGCCGTCGACCACCTTCACCGAGATGATGGCGTCGAGATATTCGGTCGACCAGTCTTCTTCGCTGGCCTGCTTCACGCGGCTGTCGATGGCCTGCGTGTCCTTGTCGCCGCGCACTTCGCAGCCGGCATCGAGCAGCATCTCGACCAGCGGCTTGAGATGCGTTGCAGCGACCGCGCGGTCGACCAACAAGGTCTCGACGGCGCCGCAGACGCCGGTGCGCCGCATCTTGGCGTTCAGCACGATGGTCCTGGCCATGTCGAGCGACGCGGCCTTGTCGATGTAAATGTGCACCACGCCTTCGAGATGCGCGAACACCGGCACGCGGGCTTCCGCCTGCACGCGCGCGACCAGGCTCTTGCCGCCGCGCGGCACGATGACGTCGATATTGCCGTCGAGGCCGGTGAGCATCATCCCGACCGCGGCGCGGTCGCGCGTCGGCACCAGTTGGATGGCGGCTTCGGGCAGACCGGCTTCACGCAGGCCCTGTTGAATGGCGGCATGGATGGCGCGGCTCGAGCGCGTCGAGTCGGAACCGCCGCGCAGGATCGCGGCATTGCCGGACTTCAGGCACAGCGCGCCGGCGTCCGCCGTCACGTTGGGGCGGCTCTCGTAAATGATGCCGATGACGCCAAGGGGAACGCGGACGCGTTCGATGGTCATGCCGTTCGGCCGCGTCCAGGATTCGGTGACGACGCCGACCGGATCTTTCAGCGCACGCACCGCTTCGATCGCGACGGCGATGCCTTCGACCCGTTTGTCGTCGAGCGCCAGCCGGTCGATCACCGCGGCCGACAGCCCGGCGTTGCGGGCCTCAGTCAGGTCCTCGGCACTGGCGGCAAGAATGCGCGCCTTCTGCGCCCGGACCGCCACCGCCATCAGGTCCAGTGCACGATCTTTCTGCTCCGCCGAGGCTAGCGCCAGAGCCCTCGCGGCGGCGCGCGCGGCACGGCCGATCCCGGCCATGGCTAGCGCCATGGATTGATCCCCCGTCCCTTCAATGCTCTTTAGCGGCGCCGTCATGGTCGAAAGCCTAAAATTCCCACGCCAAGTGGTCCGGCTGGGGTGGTTTTCCTACCACGTCGGGGTTCCGGCGGCGAGGTAGGGCAGCAAGGCTGCCATGGCCCGATTTCATGGCTCTTTTTGCACACTGGTACCTGGGGATAGCGTGGATAAGCCGAAAAGTGGTCCGAACTGAACACACAGCTTTCACGTTGCATTGCGAGGGTGACGCAATGTCCACTGAGGGCCGTATCATGATGCGGAAAGCAAAGAGGCTCCCAACCCGGTTTCCGGTCGGGACCAAGTTCGTGATCGAGGGGCGGCCCGCCGGCGACGGCGAAGTACAAGTTTTCAAACGCTATATCGAGTTTCCGGACGGCCGCTACCTGCAACTCCCGGCGCGGCCGAAGCCTCGCTCGGCGGCACTACGGCGCGCGCGCCGGTCGGCCGCTGAGCCGGTCTGCCGCTCGAACCAGACCTGAAACACGGGTTGCTGGGCCATTGGCCTAGCGTTCGGGTGTCAAGTGCTTCGCGAGGACACGTCGGGGACGCTCAACGCGGAAACCCCAGCCTCGAGGACTGGGGTTAACGGGCGATCGGTGGATCGCCTTGAGGTCGCGTGATTAATGGTACGCCTGAGTCGAAAACTCGCCTGGAAGTGTCTTCGCGTCGCGCCGTGCACAAACAACGCGCAGTTGGGCGAAGAGTTCCAAAGTCAGTTCTTGGCGCGTTATTGCCCGGCGAGAACCAGATCGTCGCGATGGATCATTTCCGTACGCCCCGTATAGCCAAGGATGAGCAGCACATCGGCCGACGAGCGGCCTTTGATCTTCTCGGCATCGTCGGCGTCGTAGGCGATCAGACCGCGCCCGACTTCCTGGCCGTCGGGCCCGCGCACGATCACGGCGTCGCCGCGGCCGAACGCGCCTTCGATCTTGATGACGCCGGCGGGCAGCAGACTTTTTCCGAGATGCAACGCGCGCACCGCGCCAGCATCGATGGTCAGCGAACCGCGCGGTTCGAGCGAGCCGGCGATCCATTTCTTGCGCGCTGTCACCGGATTGGCCGGCGTCAGAAACCAGGTGCAGGGACCGCCGTCGATGATCGCGCGCAGCGGATGCTGCACGCGGCCCGAGGCGATCACCATGTGCACGCCGGCGGTG
>CAISIV010000281.1 GCA_903885555.1 uncultured Hyphomicrobiales bacterium | reverse complement strand
TCGACGTGCTGATCGCAACGCCGGGCCGCCTGCTCGACCATTCCGAGCGCGGCCGTCTGCTGCTGTCCGGCGTGGAACTGCTGGTCATCGACGAAGCCGACCGTATGCTCGACATGGGCTTCATTCCCGACATCGAACGCATTGGCAAACTGGTGCCGTTCACCCGCCAGACGCTGTTCTTCACGGCCACCATGCCGCCGGAAATCCAGCGTATCGCCGATAACTTCCTGCACAATCCGGTCCGCGTCGAAGTATCGAAACCAGCCACTGCCGCAGCGACAATTACGCAATTGCAGATTTCGACCGGCCGCGATCCGGCCGACAAGCGCGAAACTTTGCGCCGCCTGCTGCGCTCGTCCGACAACTTCAAGAACGCCATCATCTTCTGCAACCGCAAGCGCGAAGTCGCACTGTTACATAAGTCGTTACTGAAACATAAGTTCAACGCCGTCGCGCTCCACGGCGACCTCGATCAGTCGGCGCGCACCGCAGCGCTGGAAGCCTTCCGCAGCGGCGAAGCCAAGCTTTTGATCGCTTCCGACGTCGCCGCCCGCGGCCTCGACATCCCGGCGGTCAGCCACGTCTTCAATTTCGACGTCCCTCACCACGCGGACGATTACGTACATCGCATTGGCCGCACCGGCCGCGCCGGCTTGCTCGGCACTGCGATCACGCTGGTCGCGCCGATGGATACCAAGTCGATGACGGCGATCGAGAAACTCACCGGTCAGCCGATTCCCGTCGTCGGTGCACCGCCCGCAGTAGCTGGCGACATCGTTGCGGCGCCGTCCGAGACGCAACCGGTCGAACGCAGTCAAGGTGAACGTAGCCATGGCGAGCGCCATCAAAACGAACGCCACCGCGGCGAGCGTCATCAGGGCAAGCGCCCGCAGCAGCAGCCCGAACGTCAGGCTGAGCGTCAGGCCGTCCGCCAGCCTGAGCGTGCTACCGAGCGGCCGCCGCATCAGCGGCCGAGCCCGGCGCCGCACAACCCGCCGCAGCCGCATGTCAGCAAACAACAACCCAAGGTTGAAGAGCTCGATTCAGACGGCAGCCATTTGCCCGCATTTTTGCTGCGTCCGGTAACGGTCAAAGCCGTTTAAACTAAGTTTTAGGGGCGTTTTGAGCTTTTAACGCCAGAAACGTACAAGTCGCAGTTCCAAATTTACTTGCGATTCACCTCCCTCCCTTACCGTCATGGCAGGGACGCGGCGCGGCCACCCCGGTCGCGCGCTTGAAAGCCTACCGGCAGGACGCCTTAGGGGGGTTTTCTATGACTGGGCAAGCCGACGAACACGAACGCACGATGGCGTTCTGTGAGATCGCGCTCGGCCAAATCAAGGCATTGCGCCAGGCGGCTACTCCTCGCAATTACGAGATCTGGTATTCCTACGCGACCGGCTATCTGCCGTCGCTCAATCAGCAAATCAACGAGACGCTCCAAAAGGGCGGCGGGCTGTCCGAGACCGATCTCGAACAGATCTACGAAACCTATTTGTCACCGACCCGCCTGACCGAACGCATCGACAAGGTCGGCAACCAGGTGATGGGCGAAATTGAGCAGGTTATGGCGATGATCGACGCCGCCGCCGGCTCCGCCAACAGCTATACCGAGAGCCTCGCCGATATGACGGAGAAGCTCGGCAATTCGAAGGACCGCGAGGGCCTGCGCACCATCGTCGAAAGTCTGGTGCAGACGGCCAAAGAAATGGAAGTGTCGAACCAGAAACTGGAAGAGCGCCTCAACGCCTCCAAACAGGAAATCGACCAGCTTCAGGAAAATCTCGAAGTGGTTCGCACCGAGAGCCTGACCGATCCCCTCACCCAGCTCGCCAACCGGAAATTCTTCGACACCACGATCGCCCAGGCGATCGAAGACGCTCGCACCAAGAACGAGCCGCTGTCGTTGCTGATGACCGACATCGACCACTTCAAGAATTTCAACGACAGCTTCGGCCATCTGACCGGCGACCAGGTGCTTCGTCTCGTGGCGATGTCGGTGAAGCAGAACGTCAAGGGCCAGGACACCGCGGCGCGTTACGGCGGCGAGGAATTTGCCATCGTGCTGCCGAATACGGTGCTGCGCTCGGCGATCACGGTCGCCGATCACATTCGCCGTGCGGTAATGACCAAGGAACTGATGAAGCGTTCGACCGGCGAGCATCTCGGCCGCGTTACGATCTCAGTCGGGGTCGCCACCTGGCGCAAGAACGATACGGTTCAATCGCTCATCGAGCGCACCGACACCTGCCTCTATGCCGCCAAACGCCACGGCCGCAATCGGGTGATGTGCGAGACCGATCCGGAAGTAGCAGCCAACGTGGCGGCTCAGGTCGCCTGATCAGGCCGCCTGCCCACTACAACTCCGCCGACATCGAGAATACGCCGATATAACCGCGCCCGCCGGCGCCGTCGAAGATTCCAAGAACGCCATTGGGCTCCGGCTTCATATCGACATAGCCAAGCTCGATGCCGAATTTCAGCTTGTCGATTGGCTTCCAGAACAGATTGACGCCGCTGCGGAAGGTCCGGGCCTCGGGCTTGGCCAGCAATAGATCGGCACGCAAATTCACGTAACTGCCGAAAATGTTGGATTCGAACTGCTCCGACCAGACATGGTGATAGGACGCCACGGCGCTCCAGCCGGTGGTAGGGCCGGTGCTTCGGACCGTGCGCTGGTACACGACGAGATCGGTACTGATGCCCAGGTACGATGACGCATCGACCGCGTAGGTGCCCTGCACGCTGAATTCGTCGTCCTCGCCGATGAACTTGACCGGCAGCCGAACCCCGGCGCTGGCGGCCCAGCCGGTCCGCACCGTCGCGGTGTTGGGAAACAACGGCAGCAGCGGCGAATTTGAAAAATCCGCGCGCCGCGCCAGGCCGGACAGATGATACGTCGCGTCGTCGAATTCGTAACGATAGCGCAGCGTGTAAACCGGATCGGAAAAATCGATATTCTTGAGACCCGTCACGGTCTGCGGCGTGGTCGGCAGGTTCGACTCCAGCCCGACCGAAATCGTGTGATCGTCGATCTCGCGTTCGTAGACGATGGTGTTGGCGGAGCGCCCCGGCGAATTCGCGGTGGTGAGGAAATCGCCTTCCCAGAAGCTCATCAGCGTGCCGGTATAGCCGACCGTCAGTCCGCCGAGACCGACGCTCCAGCCGGTCACCGCGACGGTGCCGTTCTGCGTGCCGTCGCCGGTCGCCTTCGACCACTCGACCGCCCCTGTCGTCTTGAACTCGCCGAGATTGGTTTGCCGCGTCGTCTCCAGCCCGAGATTGGCCGACGCCGAATTGGAAATGCTGCCGGACGACACCGTGCCGTTCTTGTTGACGAACAGCGGCAGGCCGCCGGCCGTCGTCTTGCTCTGCTGATAGGTGTAGGACGCCCCGCCGGTCAGCTTGGCGCAACCACCGGCCAGGTCGAACTTCACGCCCTCGTCGTCGTCATCATCATCGTCGTCATCGTCCGACTTGGACGACTTCTTGTGCTTCTTCTTGTCGTCTTTGTCGGAGGTTTGCTTGCAGGCCGCTGGCGCGTCCTTCTTGGCCGCCTTGGGCGCAGCGACGGCCGGGCCGCACGCCCAAAGCGCGGCCAAAGCCAACATCACCCACCGCAACGCCATCGCCGCCCCCGGACCTAGCGGTCATTCGGTGGCAAGGGCATGGCGGAGTCAAGATGGAGAAAACTGACGCTAAACGAACGTGGAAAAGTCCAGCGCGCCAAAAAACCTAGTGGGTGGCGCCGTCTTCCTTGGCCGGCTCGATCTGCACGGACTCGCCGCAGCCGCAGGCGCTGGTCTGGTTCGGATTGTTGAACACAAACTGCGACGACAGCTTCTCGGTCTTGTAGTCCATCTCGGTTCCCAGCAGGAATAGGATGGCCTTGGGATCGACCAGGATCTTGACGCCCTTGTCCTCAACCACTTCGTCGAACGGCTTGACGCTGTCGGCGTATTCCATGGTGTATTCCATACCGGCGCAGCCGCCGTTCTTGACGCCGACGCGCACGCCGGCGACCGGCGTGGTCGCCCGCGCCATCACGTCCTTGATGCGCAGTGCGGCGGCTTCCGTCAGCCGCATCACCTGGGGTCGGGGTCGTGCAGTGGCCATGATCAGTCCTCTGTCCGTCTATCTAAGCGCAGATTCGTCAAAAAGAAGTCACCACATATTCAATACGAGTCGGGCTTCGTCCGACATCCGGCTGGGGTCCCACGGCGGGTCCCAGACGACTTCCACCTTGGTTTCCTTGACGCCCGGCACGCTGGAGACGGCATTTTCCACCATGATCGGCAGTTCCTGGGCCGACGGGCAGTTCGGCGAGGTCAAAGACATATCGATCTTGACCATGCGGTCGTCGCCGATGTCGATCTTGTAGATCAGCCCGAGTTCATAGACGTCTGACGGAATTTCGGGATCGAACACCGTCTTGAGACCGGCGATGATGTCGTCGGTCATGCGGTTGAGCTCTTCCTGCGGCAGCGTCGAGTTGCCGACGACTTCGGCGTTCGGCGGCGTGTCGATCGCCACTTCGGAGGCCGGCGTCCCGACGGGGATATCCTTCACCTTGTCATCGCTCATGCGAAAAATTCCTGTGCCTTCACCAGCGACGCCGCCAGTATATCGACTTCGTCCTTGGTGTTGTACATCGCAAATGAAGCACGGCAGGTCGCCGTGACGCCAAAGCGGCCGAGAAGCGGCATCGCGCAGTGAGTTCCCGCGCGCACCGCGACGCCCGCCCGGTCGATGATGGTCGAGATATCGTGCGGATGCGCGCCCTTCATCTCGAACGATACAATCGGCCCCTTCTTTTTGGCCTTACCGATAATGCGCAGCGAATTGATCGCGCCCAGTTTTTCATGAGCGTAGTTCAAAACTGTTTCTTCGTGCGCCCGGATGCGCGCCTTGCCGACTGAATTGACGTAGTCGATCGCAGCGCCGAGCCCCATGGCCTGCACGATGGCCGGCGTACCCGCTTCGAAGCGATGCGGCGGCTCGCCATAGGTCACGCGGTCCTCGAACACTTCGCGGATCATCTCGCCGCCGCCATTATAGGGCTGCATCGCCGCGAGCAGATCGTATTTGCCGTAGAGCACGCCGATGCCGGTCGGGCCGTAGAGCTTGTG
>CAISIV010000280.1 GCA_903885555.1 uncultured Hyphomicrobiales bacterium | reverse complement strand
GTCACCTGATAGGCGCCGATGTGCTGCGTGATGCCGCCGGCTTCGCCGGAGACCACGTCGGCTTCTCGAATCGTATCAAGGAGTGACGTTTTGCCGTGGTCGACGTGACCCATGACGGTGACGACCGGCGCGCGCGGCAGCATCTGCTCGGCGTCGTCGGCGGCGTACAGGCCTTCTTCGACGTCGGCTTCGGCAACGCGGCGAACCGTGTGGCCCATTTCTTCAGCGATCAGTTGCGCGGTATCGGCATCGATCACGTCGTTGATCTGCAACATCTGGCCCTGCTGCATCAGCAGGCGGATGACGTCGACCGCGCGTTCGGACATGCGGTTGGCGAGATCGCCGACCGTGATCGCTTCGGGGATCGTGACTTCGCGTACGAGCTTTTCCTTCGGCTCGTTCGACGCATGGCCCTTGAGGCGCTGCGTACGGCGGCGGAACGAGGCGACGGAACGTTCGCGCACTTCGTCGGCGCGCAAGGCGGTGACCAGCGTCAGGCGGCCGCGCTCTTTCGGCGGCGCAGCGCGCGGCGCTGCCGGACGTGCGGTGACCGGACGCGCGGCGCCGGGAGCGCCGGGACGGCGCGAGACGCGCGGTCCATCGTCTTCTTCCGCTTCGAGTTTCATGCGGCCGAGCGCAGGCTTCTTGGCTTCTTCTTCGACCACAAGCCGCTTCTTGGCGACTTCGCCGGCCTTGCGCTTGGATTCTTCCTCGACCTTGTGACGCGTTTCTTCCTCGCGCTTGCGCGCTTCGGCAGCTTCGCGTTCGGCCTGCTCGATACCTTCACGCGAGGCGCGGCGGCGCGTTTCTTCTTCGGCGATCTTGCGTTCTTCGGCTTCGCGGACCTTGGAGTCGGCGAGCGCGTGGGCGCGCGCGACGCGCTCTTCCTCGGTCAGCGTGCGCAGCACGACGCCGGATTTCGGCGCCTCGGGGGCCGGCGCGGGCTTGGCGGGTACGGGGGCCGCGGCAACTTTCTTCGGTGGCTCGACCGGTGCCGGTTCGGGCTTGACCTCGGGTTGACCGCCGATGGTGCGGCGCTTGATCTTCTCGACCACGACCTGCTTGCTGCGGCCATGGCTGAAGCTCTGGCGCACCACGCCCGTTTCGGTGCGCGGCTTCAACGACAGCGTCAGTTTCTTTTCGCCAGGATTCTTAGTTTCGCTCATTACGAACATGTTCCTTGTGCGCCATCTGCTGGCGCATTTACGTCAAGCGCGCCTTCCGTCGGCGCATCAGCGCTAACTACATCGGGCGAGTTTCCGGTCCGATAGCGCACTAAGCGCGCAGCGCGAGCGAGAAAAGTCTCGCTCCCGGGTCCGGCAAGCAGGGCTGCATGTACCACATTTGGGCGGTTTAATGCCAAATCCAACTGCGTGCCGGTAAAAATGTCGATCATCGCGATTTCACGCGGTTTTCCGTCATTATTGCGGTGCAAAGCGCCATCCAGCTTGCGCTTTCCGTCCACGGCAGCGTCCGAGGCGTGAATGAGCGCCCGAACGCCCTGGCGGCCCAAGGCCGCCTCGACCTTGGCAAAGCCGCCCACCACCAGGCCCGCCTTGCCGGCGATCGCCAGCGCGTCGAGCGCGGCGCTTTCCAGCAGACGCTCGGTCTGGGCCGCGAGCTCGCGGTTAGGCTTCACGTCACGCTTGAAGCCGCGGGCAAAGACGTTGCGTTTGACCGATTCCTCGATCGCAGTCCGGGTGGCATCGATCCAGATGCCCCGGCCCGGCAACTTGCGTTTGATGTCGGGCACGGCGTCGCCCGCCGGCCCGATCACGAAGCGGATCATCTGTGACACCGGCTTGAGATCGCGGCTCAACGCGCAGGTACGCTCCGTACCGGGAGCGACACTTGTCGTTCCACGGTCGAGTTCGATGTCCTGCGCAATGTCCGGAACCTCTGCCAGCATTCAGACTCCCTTTAGGCGCTCGGCGCTTCAGCCGGTTCGGCTTCCGGCGCCGCTTGCGCGGTGAGTTCGGCCTCGGTGATCCAGCCGGCCTTGACGCGCGCCTGCATGATCATGGCTTCGGAATCTTCACGCGACACCTCGAGGCCGTCGAGGAAGCCCGCCTCGTGCTTGGCTTCGCCGTCCTTGCGCTCGGTCCAGCCGGTGAGATCGTCGGTGGCGCAACCGGCGAGATCTTCGATCGTCTTCACGCCGTTGGTGCCGAGAGCGACCAGAATCTTGGTGGTGACTCCGGGAATGTCCTTCAACTCGTCGGCGACGCCGAGTTCGACGCGCTTGGCATCGAGTTCGGCTTCCTGCTTGTCGAGGAATTCCTTGGCACGCTCCTGCAATTCCTTGGCGGTCTCTTCGTCGAAGCCTTCGATGCCGGCGATTTCCTTTTCGTCGACCATCGCGAGTTCTTCGATCGATCCGAAACCTTCCGACGCGAGCAACTGGCCGACCACTTCGTCGAGATTGAGCGCTTCGACGAAAATCTTGGTGCGGTTTTCGAACTCGGCCTGGCGGCGTTCGGATTCCTCCTGCTCGGTGAGGATGTCGATATCCCAGCCGGTCAGTTGCGAAGCGAGACGCACGTTCTGGCCACGGCGGCCGATGGCGAGCGACAACTGCTGATCCGGCACGACGACCGAGATGCGTTCTTTTTCTTCGTCGAGTACGACCTTGGCGACTTCAGCCGGGGCGAGGGCGTTGACCACGAAGGTCGCAACATCGGGCGACCACGGAATGATGTCGATCTTTTCGCCCTGCAGTTCGTTCACCACGGCCTGCACGCGCGAGCCGCGCATGCCGACGCAGGCGCCGACCGGATCGACGCTCGAATCGCGCGAGAT
>CAISIV010000279.1 GCA_903885555.1 uncultured Hyphomicrobiales bacterium | reverse complement strand
GTCGGACAGCTTGGCGATTGAGCCGCCCTGGACGCCGAGTGCGATCATTTCAGGAACGGCGAAGATCGCCAGCACGGCAGTGACTAGGCTCAAGCCGTCCCACAGGAACAGGAACTCGCCTGAGTAACGGGCGATGCCGGTGGCCGGGTCCATTCCGATGAACGACAGCATCATGCCGAAGAAGCCGACCGAGAGGCCTTTGAAGACGCTGTCGCCGCCTGCGAGAAAGGCGATGAACGTGATTCCGAGTAGTGCCAGGAAGAAAAATTCCGCCGGGCTGAAGGCGAGAATAATCGGCTCCAGCACCGGAATCAGGATTGCGAACACGATCGCGCCGATGATGCCGCCGACACCCGAAGCCATCAAGCTGGCGCCGAGCGCCTCGCCGGCACGTCCCTGTTTAGCCAGCGGATAACCGTCGACGGTCGTTGCGGCATCGTCGCCGTCGCCGGGGATGCCGAACATGATCGATGAGATCTGGCCCGAGGTGCCGTTCACCGCGTGCATGGTGAGCAGAAAGATCGCGCCCGGGATCATGTCCATGCCGAACACAAATGGAATGACGAGAGCGATGGAAAGGCGCCCACCGATGCCAGGGGTAGCGCCGACAAAGATGCCGATAGCGACGGCTACCACCATCAATCCCATGAGGTAGGGCGTGGTGAGCAGTTGGAACAGAGTCCCGAACATCACGTCGAACATGACGATGTATTCCTCAAGACGATTCGCCAGTCGCACCTATTGGCGATACGGCGCCGTTGCGGGCGCGGATACTAAGTGGAAATACTTATCTAGGAAAGTTCTATAAGACCAAAAGATATGGCCGCTCTTGATGAAAAGAGCGGCCATAAATTTATCGACTGAGAACAAATAGTTAGGGGTCAGAACCCCGGCGCGTTTTCGATTTGCTCGAACCAATCGAAGCCCATCTTCTTCACGATGCGGCTGTTGATGACGATGATGCGCGCCTCGCTCTTGGGATCAGCGTTGAAATGCTGATGCGTCACGTAAGGCGGGATGTAGACGAAATCGCCTTCCTTCCACTCGAACTTCTTGGGCTCGGCTTCCCACGCCCACTCGAACTCGTCCTTGCAGTCGAACTTCACGTCCCAGTGCAGATCGTAACCGGAGCCTTCAACGACGTAGAAGATTTCCTCCGACAGGTGGCGGTGCTTGCCGCTGCGGCTGTTGCCGTCGAGGAACTGCATGTAGATGTCGACGCACATCTCCATGGTCTTCATCTTCTCGTGGATGATGTGCTTGATCAGGCCATCGGGCGAACGCTCGATCGGCATCTCGCTGGCCTTGATCAGATTCTTGAAGACCTTTTTATAGTCCTGGCGGAACTGCTTCGATTCCTCGAGGCCTTCCTTGTAGAAGTTCGCCGTCAGTTGCGTCGCCTTAGCCTTAGCCTTCTCGTCCGCGTATGCCATGGTCTTACTTACTCCTCAGTGTTCGTATGTCGTCAGGGATGGCGCGCGCTTAGAGCGTCGCGGGCGGTTGATAGTTCTCGGCGCCGGGGGG
>CAISIV010000278.1 GCA_903885555.1 uncultured Hyphomicrobiales bacterium | reverse complement strand
TGAACGGCGCGGTGCTGCCGGTGCTGGCGCTCTATGTCGTCGCCGCCGAGGAACAGGGCGTACCGCACGCCAAGCTGTCCGGCACGATCCAGAACGACATCCTCAAAGAATTCATGGTGCGTAATACCTACATCTATCCGCCGGCGGCGAGCCTGCGCATCATCTCCGATATCTTTGCTTACACGTCCGCCGAAATGCCGAAGTTCAATTCCATCTCGATTTCCGGCTATCACATGCAGGAAGCCGGTGCGACGCAGGACCTCGAGCTTGCCTATACGCTGGCCGACGGCGTCGAATATGTCCGCACCGGCCTGAAGGCGGGGCTCACCATCGATCAGTTTGCGCCGCGCCTGTCGTTCTTCTGGGCGATCGGCATGAACTACTTCATGGAAATCGCCAAGATGCGCGCCGCGCGCATGATCTGGGCGAAACTCATCAAACCGTTCAATCCGACCGATGCGCGCTCGCTGAGTTTGCGTACGCATTGCCAGACCTCGGGCTGGTCGCTCGCCGCGCAGGACGTCTTCAACAACGTGTCGCGCACCATGATCGAGGCGATGGCGGCGACACAAGGCCAGACCCAATCGCTGCATACCAATGCGCTCGACGAAGCGCTGGCGCTGCCGACCGACTTCTCGGCGCGCATCGCCCGCAATACCCAGATCGTCCTGCAGCAGGAGGCCGGCGCCACCCGCATCGTCGATCCGTGGGGCGGCTCCTACTACGTCGAAAAGCTGACCTACGAACTGGCGCGCAAGGCCTGGGGCCACATCGAAGAAATCGAGGCGCTCGGCGGCATGACCAAGGCGATCGAGGCCGGCATTCCAAAGCTGCGCATCGAGGAAGCCTCCGCTAAGACGCAGGCGCGCATCGACGCCGGCGTGCAGTCGGTCATCGGCGTCAACAAATACCAGCCGACCGACGAAGCGCCGATCGACGTGCTCAAGGTCGACAACACCGCCGTGCGCAATATGCAGCTCGACAAGCTCAAGCGCCTGCGCGCCGAGCGCGATCCGGTGAAATTGCAGGAAGCGCTCGACGCGTTGACCCGCGCCGCCACCGGCAACGGCAATCTGCTGGAACTGGCCATCGACGCCGCGCGGGCCAAAGCAACTGTCGGCGAGATTTCCATGGCGCTGGAGAAGGTCTACGGACGCCATCGCGCCGAGATCAAGGCCATTACCGGGGTTTACAAGCGGGAGGTCGGCATGACCAAAGCCGTCGAACGCGTGCGCGTGGCCGTCGAGGCCTTCGAGGCCGCCGAAGGGCGCCGCCCCCGCCTGCTGGTCGCCAAGATCGGCCAGGACGGACACGACCGCGGCCAGAAAGTCATCGCCTCGGCCTTTGCCGATCTCGGCTTCGACGTCGATATCGGGCCGCTGTTTGCGACGCCGGAGGAAGCGGCGCGTCAGGCGGTCGAAAATGATGTCCATATTCTAGGCGTGTCGTCACTCGCTGCCGCGCATCTCACGTTGGTCCCGGAATTGAAGGCCGAACTTGCCAAGCAGGGCCGCGACGACATCATGATCGTGGTCGGCGGCGTCGTGCCGCCGCAGGACTACGAGGCGCTGATGAAGGGCGGCTGCGAGGCGATCTTCCCGCCCGGCACCGTGATTTCGGAAGCGGCCGAAAAGCTGCTCAAGACGCTGCACCACCGCCTCGGTCACGACCAGCAGGCAGCGGAGTGAGGCCTTCCCTCGCGCGTGCCCTGCTCGCCGGGCTCTTTGCCCTTTCGCTGTCCGGCTGCATCGACTCGCCGGGGCCCATCGTTGCGGATACGCAACCGGTCTTCGGCCCGAAGCTGAGGCTCCAGCTATTCACGTTGCGCGACGGAGCCGCGCATGATCCCGAACGCGTGAGCTACACTTGGGACGGCAAATATTATGTCCGCACCGGCGGCGGCATTCGCGACGTACGAGCGTTTTCCCTAGTCCCGTTCGAGGCCGGCAATTTCATCATCCAGACTGTGCCGGTCAACCGCGCACGCGGCAGCGAATACGCGGTGCTGCACAAACTCGCGGATGCCGTGTTCCAGGTGATCGCAATCGACGAAGCGGATGCCGACGAGGCGACGCGGGCCGCTTTTTGCAAACACCCCGGCGGCGCCGCCTGCCGCGTCGAAACGCGCGACCAGCTGTTTACTTTCGCCCGCGCCACGGCGACGCGCAAAAAAGACAGTGGCGGGCTGGTCCTTCGCCTGACGGACGGCGCCGAACGGCCGCGCAAATCCCGGCGTTAGCCCAAGCGGTCCGATAGAGTGGTGATGCCCATGCGACCCAATACCAGCCTCCGGTTCATGGCCGTTCTCGCTTTGGCCACGCTGTGTCTGCCTGGTCTTGCCGCGGCGGACGACGACGAAAAGCCGGCGCTCAAGATCGCCACCAAGGCGATCGACGCCAGCGTCACCATTGAAGAGACATTCAAGTCCTATCCCGGGCTGTATGAAAATCTTCTGGCTGAAGGCCGCCGCGACATGGCGAAGTGGCGCGCGGACGCCGACAAAGACCGGCGCAAGATGCCGGACATCTTCACGACCGATCGCCGCTACAGCCATGACCGCACCTATATGAACCGCTCGGCCGTCGGACGTTACGTCAGCGTGGTGCGCAACGACTATTTCGACGGCCTCGGCGCCCACCCAAATACGGTCGTCAACACGATCATCTGGGACTTGGGCGCAAAGAAACGCGTCAGCATCCGGCCCCTGTTCAAGGAGACGGCCGACAGCGGCCCGACTTTGCAACGTCTGGCGAAAGCCGTTCGCGCGTCGCTGGCGGCTGAGAAAATAAAACGCGATATGCCGGTGAAAGATGCCGACACCGATATCGGGCTGTCGGCGGTCGAACCAAAACTGCTCGCCATCGGCGCCGTGGCGCTCGCGCCCTCGACCGAGACCGGCAAAAGCGCCGGACTTTTGTTTTACTTCTCGCCCTACGCGGTCGGCGGTTATGTCGAAGGCTCCTATACGGCTTACGTGCCGCTGAGCGGATTCAAGGACGATCTTTCGCCCGAAGGCGCTGCCCTGTTCGGCGGCGAGCGGCCACAGGACGACGGCAAGGAAGACTGAGCGGTCCATGACTCCGCCCGCAACCAATGTATCGACTCTCGCCCGCGCCATCCGCGACGGCGACCGCGCCGTGCTGGCGCGCGCCATCACGCTGATCGAAAGCAAGCGCGCCGATCACCGCGCCACCGCGCATCTGCTGGTGCAGGAACTGCTGCCGTCAACCGGCAAGGCGGTGCGGCTCGGCATCACCGGCGCGCCGGGCGCTGGAAAATCCACCACCATTGACGCACTCGGCCATTACCTCACCGGCAAAGGCCACAAGGTCGCGGTGCTGGCGGTCGATCCGTCTTCATCGCGCACCGGCGGCTCGATCCTCGGCGACAAGACGCGCATGTCGCGGCTCGCCATCGATCCGAACGCCTTCATCCGGCCCTCGCCCTCGTCCGGCACGCTCGGCGGCGTCGCCGCCAAGACGCGCGAGACCATGCTGCTGTGCGAAGCCGCCGGCTATGACGTGCTGATCATCGAAACGGTCGGCGTCGGGCAATCCGAAACCACCGTCGCCGACATGACGGACTTCTTCCTGGTGCTGATGGTCGCCGGCGCCGGCGACGAATTGCAGGGCATCAAGAAGGGCATCGTCGAGCTGGCCGACATGATCGCGGTCAACAAGGCCGACGGCGACAACATCGCGCGCGCCAACATGGCGGCGGCGGATTATCGCGGCGCATTGCATATTCTGGTGCCGCGCTCGCCGACCTGGTCGCCGCCGGTGACGACTTTTTCCGCGCTGACCGGCAACGGCATTGCCGGATTGTGGGGCGAAGTTCTCTCGCACAAGGACAAGATGACCGCGTCCGGCGAACTGGCGGAGCGGCGGCGCGAGCAGCAGGTCAAATGGATGTGGACCATGCTCGAGGAGCGCCTTACCGCGCGGCTGCGCAACGATCCCGCCGTACGCGCCAAGGTCAAGCAGGCCAAAACCGCGGTCGCCGCCGGCAGACTTGCGCCGACGATTGCCGTCGAAGAAATAGCAACGATGTTGGGGGTGTGATGACCACCATCCTCATCACCGGCTTCGGCCCCTTCCCCGGCGCGCCATTCAATCCGACCGGGCCGCTGGTGGAGCGGCTGGCGAAAGTGAAACTGCCGCGCACCAAAATCGTCACGCATATTTTCGAGACCAGCTACGCGGCCGTCGACCGCGATCTGCCGAAGCTCCTGAAGCGCACCAAGCCGGACGCGGTGCTGATGTTCGGCCTCGCCTCGCGCGCGCGCATCGTTCGCATCGAGACGCGCGCACAGAATGCACTGGCGGCGTTGCCTGACGCCACGGGCCGAACGCCGAAGCATGCGGCTATCGCCAAAGGCAAAGCCAAGGCCCAGCCGATGGCGCTGCCGTCATATCTAATATTGCAAGCCGTCCGCAAAACCGGCCAACGGGCCAGGCTGTCGCGCGATGCCGGCCAGTATCTGTGCAATTACCTGTGCTGGCGCGCGACCGAAGCGGCCACCGGCAAGAATGGCCCGCGGCTGGCCGCCTTCGTGCATGTGCCGCTGGTGGCGGAAAAGCCGGTCAAGACGGTCAAGAAGAAGATCACTCTTGACGATCTCGTGATCGCCGGCACCGCCGCCCTCCGCGTGGTGGCGAAAACCTGCCACGATTAGGCCGGAAAGCGTGCCTATCTACAGGACATGCCCACCCGCCGTTTCAGCCGCCGTGCCACCATCATGCTCTTCATCTTCGCGATTTTTCTTGCCCCCTTGCTTGCCCGCGCCGCGCTCTATGCCGCCGGCAACGGGCCGCGCAGCTATCGCGATGCCGACTGGTCGAGCACCGGCGCACTGCCGCCGGCCAAGCAGTTCGAACCGGCGCGCGTCGTGGTCTTCACCGGCACCACCGGCGCCTGGAAAGGCGTGTTTTCGGTGCACAGCTGGATTGTGCTCAAGCGCGCCGGCGCCAAGGACTGGACCCGTTACGACGTGGTCGGCTGGGGCATGCCGGTGCGCACCAATGGCTGGCCGGCCGATGGCCGCTGGTATGGCAACATGCCGGTCGCAATCGCCGACGTCTCCGGCCCCGAAGCCGAGAAGATGATCCCCAAGATCGAGACCGCGGTGCGCGACTACACTTATGCGCAGGCCGGCGATTACAAGATTTGGCCGGGGCCGAACAGCAACAGCTTCGTCGCCACCGTGCTGCGCGCCGTGCCTGAGCTTGGTGCGCAGTTGCCGCCGAATGCGGTCGGCCGCGATTTCCGCGACCGTTTCTATGCCGGGCTGACCGACAGCGGCACCGGCGTCGAACTCAACCTCTATGGCTTTGCCGGCATCAAGCTGGCCTGGGCCGAAGGCGTCGAGGTCAATCTGCTGGGTCTGGTCGCTGGCCTGGATCTGCGCCATCCAGCGTTGAAGCTGCCGGGCTTCGGACGCATTGGCGTCGACGCCCCGATCGGCACGGCGCTGGCCAAGTAGCGTCTACTGCAAGCGGATCAGCACCAGCCCGCATACGATCAGCAGCGCCGCGACGATGCGCATGGCGCGCAGCGGCTCATTCAATACGACCACCGCGATAACCGCGCCGAACAGCACGCTGGTCTCGCGCAACGTAGCAATGATCGCGATCGGCGCCAGCGTCATCGCCCACAGCACGATGCCGTAGGAAATGACCTGCAAGGCACCGCCGATAAAGCCGCGTTTCCAGTAGGCCGTCATCGCCGGAATGACGTCGCGGCCGTCGCGATACAGCGCGTAGGGCACCATCACGATGGCGATGCCGACAAACAGCCACAGCGAATAGGATACGGGATTGAGCGACAGCCGCGCGCCGATGCCGTCGATCACCGTATAGGCGCAGATGCTCAGCGCCGTCAGCAATGCAAAGCCGACGGCGCGGCCGTCGATCTTTGCCAGTTCACGGCCGCCGCGCGCAGACAGCAGGAATACCCCGGCGACCAGCGCCAGGATGCCGCCCCAGCCGATCGGCGTCAGTTGCTCGCCAACAAGAAACGTCGTGGCGGTCGCGGTCATCAGAGGCGCCGAACCGCGCGCGATCGGATAGACCTGCCCCAGATCGCCGGCGCGATAGGCTTCGATCAGGAACGCGAAATAGCCGAGATGGATGATCACCGAGGCGATCAGCCACGGCACACAGGCCCAGGCCGGATTGCCGAAGAACGGCAAGGTCAGCAGCGCCACCGCGCCGGAGCCAACCCCGATCAGTGTCGTCGTTGAGAGCGGATCGAGTCCGACCTTGATCAGCGCGTTCCAGCCGGCGTGACAGAGCGCGGCACCAAGGACCGCGAGGAAAACGAAGTTTTCCACGGCGCTCGCTTACGCGCCCGTCGCCGCCGGCGCCCAGAGCGAAGGACCAGCGCGGGCATATTGCACCGGACGCGCGACCTCGGCGCCGAGCGCCTTGGCGGCGTGCCAGCCCCAATGCGGATCGTCGAGGAAGCAGCGCGCCATGGCGACCATATCCGCCTCGCCCTTGGCGACGATCTGCTCAGCCAGATCGGGCTTCACTATCAAGCCGACAGCGCGGGTCGGAAGGCCGGCTTCCTTCTTCACGCGCGCGGCGATTGGCACATTGAAGCCCGGCTCGGTCGGATTGTGAATGCCGCCGGCAACACCGCCCGACGACACGCAGATAAAGTCGATGCCTTCGGCCTTGAGCAGTCTGGCAATCGCAACGGCGTCATCCGGCGTGAGCCCGCCTTCACGCCAGTCGCTGCCCGTGATACGCGCGCCCAGCGCGACGTGCTTGGGCACCACCGCCCTCACCGCACGCGCCACCGACAACGGAAATTTCATGCGGTTCTCGAACGAGCCGCCATATTGGTCGGTGCGCTTGTTGGACAAAGGCGACATGAAGCCGTGCATCAGGTAGCCGTGCGCCATATGCAGCTCGACTTCCTCGAAGCCGATGCGCACCGCGCGCTGGAACGACGACACGAAGGCGTCGCGCACGCGATTGAGATCGGCTTCGGTGGCCTCGCGCGGCGTGTGCCAGCCATCGCCGAACGGGATTGGCGACGCCGCGATGGTCTCCCAAGGATCCTGCCCGCTTTTAAGCGAGCCGCCGCCTTCCCAGGGCTTCTGGGCCGAGGCCTTGCGGCCGGCATGCGCGATCTGGATGCCGAATTTGGCGGTGCCGGCGCGGCGGCATTGCGACACGACATGTGCCAGGGCGGCTTCGTTGTCGTCGGAATAGAGGCCCATGCAGCCATGGGTGATGCGGGCATGGCGTTCGACATGTGTCGCTTCGACGACGACCAGGGCCGCCCCGGAATTGGCCAGCATGCCGAGATGCATCATGTGCCAGTCATTGGCGCTGCCGTCGGCGGCGGAATACTGGCACATCGGCGACACGACGATGCGGTTGGCAAGCTCAAGGCCCGCCACTTTGTAGGGCGAAAACAGCGCGCTGCTCATGGGAACATACCGTCTGGAAGGAAAAGCCCGGCTCGGGCTACTGCTGGATGGACTTCAGGTAAGCGATGATGGCACCGACGTCACCGGCGTCAAACCTGAATTCCGGCATGTCAGGGTGTCCAGACATGATGCCCTCGCCCAGAGCCTCTTCCAGGGATTCGATTGGATAGCGCTTTGCCAAGGTCCGGAACGCCGGGACATCCTTGCTCGGGCTGTTCCCAGTGCGGCCGGTCGCATGACAACGCCCGCATTCGCGGTTCAACAGGGTCTCGCCACGTTTGAGGTCCTGGGCGGACACGGCAGCCCCAAAGGCCGCCAGGATGACAGCGGCGGTAGCTAGGCTGGCGGTTCGCATCATGCGGCCGAGCGTTACTTGTCGTTTTGCTTCGGCGATGGTGGGGGCATCTGCTCGGCCAGTATCTGCTCGGATGAGGCCCGGTCGGCCAGATGGCGCCAGGCCTTGGCGGCCTTCACGACGTCGTTCATCCGGGCCGAGAAGGCCTCGGGCGTATAGTAGTGCTTCCAGCGCCCGCTGCGATAAAGCTCGGTGAAATAGGCCAGCCGGCGCTCGGCGAGATCGCGCCACTTCTTAGAGATTTCGTCGAGGCGGATTCCGCCTTGCATGGCCGGCATAATAGGTCCGAAGCGAGAGCCGACTCGTCTTGCGACCGTTCCATGATGAAACGGCGACGACCGGCAGTTGCACAACTGACGCCGACAAACAATGTGGATAACTTTTTCTGTGTAAGCTGATTCGCCAACGATTCAAAGAGTCTAGAGCGAACCTACAGGCGAATTTTGAGTTTATTCGCCAGTTCGCCGACAATGCCCCGGCGGAACAGCAACACGCAGGCCACGAAAATCACGCCCTGAATGACCAGCACCCACTCGCCGACCGCGGCGAGTTTGTACTGCATGACCAAGATGATGAAGGAACCCAGCACCGGTCCGAATATGGTGCCGAGGCCGCCGACCAGTGTCATCAGCACGACTTCACCCGACATTGGCCAGTTCACATCGGTGAGCGAAGCAAGCTGCAGCACGATCGCCTTGGTGCCGCCGGCCGCGCCCGCCAGCGTCGCCGACAAGACGAACGCGACGAGTTTGTATCGATCCGTCTTGTAGCCGAGCGAGATCGCGCGTGTTTCGTTCTCTCGGATCGCTTTGAGCACTTCGCCGAACGGCGAATGAATGATGCGGTAGATGAACAGGAAGCCGGCCAGGAAAATCACCAGCACGACGATGTACATGTTCATCTCTTTGCTCAGGTCGATCAGCCCGAACAGATGGCCGCGCGGCACCGCCTGGATGCCGTCCTCGCCGCCGGTGAACTTTGCCTGCAGCGCGAAGAAGAACATCATCTGCGCCAAAGCCAGCGTGATCATGGCGAAGTAAATACCCTGGCGGCGGATTGCCAGCGAGCCGGCGAGCAGTCCGAGCACGGCGCCGGTCGCGGTGCCAGTCAGGATCGCGAGTTCCGGCGTGAAGCCCCAGGCCTTCGCCGAATAAGCCGACAAATAGCTGGCCCAGCCAAAATACAGCGCGTGGCCGAACGACAGCAGGCCGACATAGCCGATCAGCAGATTGAAGGCGCAGGCAAACAGCGCAAAGCACATCGCCTGCATGAGGAACAAAGGATAGGTGAAGAACGGCGCGACGATCAATCCGACGACCATGACGACAAACAGAATGGTCGCCGACTGCGTGCGCCATACGGTTGGCTGCACCTCGGGCGTTGCGATGGGCTCGGCGACGCGTTGTTCCATCACGCTCTCCGTCCGAACAGGCCGGCGGGGCGCACCAGCAGCACGATCGCCATGATGACAAAGATCACGGTGTTCGACGCTTCGGGAAAGAACACCTTGGTCAGGCCCTCGACCACGCCGAGGCCAAAGCCCGTGACGATGGCGCCCAGGATCGAGCCCATGCCGCCGATGACGACGACCGCAAACACAACGATGATCAGTTCGGAGCCCATCTGCGGCGACACGTTATAGATCGGCGCCGCCATCACGCCGGCAAAAGCCGCCAGCGCGACGCCGAAGCCGTAGGTCAACGTGATAATGCGCGGCACGTTGATGCCGAAGGCGCGCACCAGCGCCGGATTTTCGGTCGCGGCACGAAGATAAGCACCCAGCCGCGTGCGCTCGATGATGAACCAGGTCGCAATGCAAATCGTGAGCGACGCGACGATCACCCAGGCGCGATAATTCGGCAGGAACATGAAGCCGAGGTTCTGGCCGCCGCGCAATTCGTCCGGCACGACATAGGGCAGACCAGCGGAGCCGAGCTGGTTGCGCGCCACGCCTTCGATAATGAGCGCCAGACCGAAGGTCAGCAGCAGGCCGTAAAGATGGTCGAGCTTGTAGAGCCATTGCAGAAACAGACGCTCGACGATGACGCCGGTAATGCCGACGAGTAGTGGCGCGATGATCAAAGCCGGCCAGTAGCCAAGGCCGGAATATTTCAGCATCAGATAGGCCGCGAAGGCGCCCATCATGTACTGCGCGCCATGGCTGAAATTGATGATGTTGAGCATGCCGAAAATCACGGCGAGCCCCAGACTCAACAGCGCATAAAACGAGCCGTTGATCAGCCCGATCAGGAGCTGGCCAAACAACGCATTCGAGGGGATGCCAAAAATTTCAAACATTCAGTCTCTCCGAGAATGAGGGGCGGACAAAGGCCCGCCCCTCTTGTCTCGTTGCCGATCAGCCGCTGACCATCGGGCAGCCGCCTTCCTTGAGCGGACGGAAGGCTTCGTCGGCCGGAATCGTCGCCTTCAGGGTGTAGAAGTCGCCCGGGTGCTTGGACTCGGACGGCGCCTTCACTTCGAACAGGTAGGCCGGGTGGATCTTGCGGCCATCCGGACGGATCGTGCCTTTGCCGAACAGGACGTCATCGGTCGGCATCGACTTCATCTTGTCGGTCACCGCCTTGCCGTCGAATTCGCCGGCGCCCAAGGCCGCGCGCGCCTTCAGGTAATGCAGGATGCCGGAATAGACGCCGGCATGGATCATGGTCGGGTATTTGCCGGCGGCGTTACGCTCGGCATTCCAGCGCTTGGTCCAGGCGCGGTTGGCGTCGTTCATGTCCCAGTACCAGGTCTCGGTCAGCGACAGACCTTGCGCGGTCGGCAGCCCGAGCGCGTTGACGTCGCTCGAGAACACCAGCAAGCCGGCAAGCTTCTGGCCGCCCTTGACGATGCCGAACTCGGCCGACTGCTTGATCGAGTTGATGGTATCGCCGCCGGCGTTGGCCAGACCAATGACCTTGGCCTTGGACGACTGGGCTTGGAGCAAGAACGAAGAAAAGTCGTTGGTGTTGAGCGGCACGCGAACCTTGCCGACCACCTTGCCGCCGTTCTTTTCGACGACGCCGGTGGTATCGGCTTCGAGCGCGTGGCCGAAGGCATAATCGGCGGTGAGGAAGAACCAGGTGTCGCCACCGGTCTTGACCATCGCCTTGCCGGTGCCGTTGGCAAGCATCCAGGTGTCGTAGGTCCAGTGCACGGTGTTCGGATTGCACTTCGCGCCGGTCAGCGTCGAAGCGGCAGCGCCCGACACGATGAACAGCTTGTTCTTAGCCCTGGCGATTTCGCTGACCGCGAGCGCGACACCCGAGTTCGGCACGTCGACGATCACGTCGACCTTGTCGACATCGAACCACTGGTTGGCAACCTGCGAGCCGACGTCCGGTTTGTTCTGGTGGTCGCCGGAAATCAGCTCGACCTTGACGTTCGGGTTCGTCTTCTGGAAGTCGGCGACGGCGAGCTTAGCCGCCGCAACCGAACCGGGACCGCCGATGTCGGCATACAGGCTCGACATGTCGCTCAGCACGCCGATCTTGACGTTGACCTGTTGCGCATAGGCCGTGCTGCAAGCCAGAACGGCCGCGAGCGCCGCCAATCCAAGTGTTTTTTTCATGGGTAGGATCCTCCTGGTTATGAATCTTTGTTTAGACACCGAGATAGTCGTGTAACTTTTCGACATTGGCATCCAGTTCGGCGTTGGAGAACTGGTCGATGATACGTCCATGTTCCATGACGTAGTAGCGATCCGCGACGGTCGAGGCGAAGCGGAAATTCTGTTCCACCAGCAGAATGGTGAAGCCCTTCTCTTTCAGGGCGCGGATTGTCTTGCCGATCTGCTGGATGATGACCGGGGCGAGACCTTCGGTCGGCTCGTCGAGTAGCAGCAGCCGCGCGCCGGTGCGCAGGATACGGCCGATCGCCAGCATCTGCTGCTCGCCGCCGGACAATTTGGTGCCCTGGCTGGAGCCGAGCCGCTCTTTCAAATTCGGGAACAGTTCGAATATCTGGTCGAGCGTCAGGCCGCCCGGTTTGACCACCGGCGGTAGCAACAAATTCTCTTCGACGCTGAGGCTCGCAAAAATTCCGCGCTCCTCGGGGCAGATGGCGATGCCGGCGCGCGCTATCTGATTGGCCGCGCTGGCGATCAGTTCGCGGCCTTCAAACCGAACCGAACCGGTGCGCTGGCCGACCATACCCATAATCGATTTAAGCGTCGTCGTCTTGCCGGCGCCGTTGCGGCCGAGCAGCGTGACGACCTCGCCTTCGTGAACGTCGAAATCGACGCCGTGCAGGATATGCGACTCGCCGTACCAGGCTTGCAGTTGCTTGATCGTGAGCAAGGGCGTGGTCGTATCAAGCATGACCCGTCCCCATGTAGGCTTCACGCACTTCCGGATTGGCCGAGACGGTCTTGTAGTCGCCTTCGGCCAGCACGCGGCCGCGCGTCAGCACGGTGATGGTATCGGACAGGTCCGAAACCACCGACAGATTATGTTCCACCATCAGCACGGTGCGGTCGGCGGCAACACGCTTGATCAGTTGCGCGATGCGATCGATGTCTTCGTGGCCCATGCCGGCGGTCGGCTCGTCAAGCAGCAGCATTTCCGGATCGAGCGCCAGCGTGGTGGCGATTTCGAGCGCGCGCTTGCGGCCATACGGCAATTCGACGGCGAGCCAGTTGGCGAAGGACGACAGGCCGACGTCCTCGATCAGTTCCAGCGCGCGTTGATTGTAGCTGTTGAGCACCGAGGCCGAACGCCAGAAGTCGAACGAGCCGCCGCGAGCGCGCTGCAAAGCGATGCGCACGTTCTCCAGCACGCTCATGTGCGGGAACACCGCGGAAATCTGGAACGAACGCACCAGCCCGAGCCTGGCAACATCGGCCGGCTGCAGCGCGGTAATGTCCTGGCCGTTGAAGGTGATCCGGCCCCGCGTCGGGATCAGGAACTTTGTGAGCAGATTGAAGCAGGTCGTCTTGCCGGCGCCGTTCGGTCCGATCAAGGCATGGATCGTCCCGCGCTTGACCTGAAGCGTCACGCCATTGACGGCGGTAAAACCGGCAAATTCCTTGGTCAGACCCTCGGTTTCGAGGATCATTTCACTACTCATCACCTAGACGTTCCCCACGACCCTCATTCTCATCATGATTTCACATGACGGCAAGGGTTTCTAAGGCACTGGTATTTCATAGAAATCGCAGGTTGGGAATACGACTTTCCGCGAGCGGCTGCCCACAGTTCAGGCAGCCTGCGACAATCGCCCGCGCCATCTCGCTATTTCGCAGTTTCAGCAGCGCGCTTGGCAAGATTGGCCATAATTTCAGCACCTCGATTGGCAGCAGGAAGACCGCGGAACAGGAAGCACAGACTTATCACGGCCTGCATTTCCTCCCAGCTGGCGCCAGCGCGGCGCGCGGCCAGCGCGTGCAACTGCGCGGCGTCGCTCATATCCATGAGCAGCATGCCGAACAGCATCAACTGCGCCGTCTTCACGTCGAAGCACTTCGGATACATCGCGTGCTCGCGCATGCGCTCCTGCATATCGAGAAGCACCGGATCGAGCGCGCCGGTCACTGCCATGCGGGCCTCGATGCGCGGCGGCACGAAGCCGATCAGGTCGCGATAGATCTCGTTGCGTTCGTCGAGTGTCGCCATTTTGTCGGCATAGGCGCCGATCTGTTCGCGGACGGCTTTGGTGTCAATGCGCGGCGGGAGAGACATCAGGGCTTCCTATTGGTTTAGAAGAGCACCGGGAATTCCGGCGTCTTGGCTGCGCGGACGCGCGGCCGTTTCACGACAATGAGGCAATCGCTTCCTTGAGGACCTCAGGGGACTTGCTCACCTCACCCTGCACATCGGGCGTCGCGTATTCAATGAAGCTGTCGGGCAGTTTCGCGCCCCAATACGTGCCGGTGCCGCGATCTTCCTCGCTCCAGATCACCGGCTCCCAATCCGGCGCCACCACCAAGAAGCTCGAAGAATAGACCTCAACGCGATTGCCGCCGGGCTCGTAGCTGTAGAGATAGAAGCCCTGCGAGTTATTGTGCTTGGACGGGCCGGCTTCGATGAAGATGCCGTTCTCGGTCAGGATATCGGCGGCGCGCATGACATCGTCACGGTTGTCGACCCACATCGAGAAATGATGCAGGCGGCCGTGCGCACCCTTCACATCCACCACATAAGCGAGCTGGTGGTGAATGGCGGTCGGGCTCATCCAGGAACCGATTTCGGTCTTGCCGTGATCGAAGCGAACCTGCTCGCGCAGCTGGAAGCCAAGTAAATCCGTCGCGAATTTACGGTTGGATTCGACGTCCTTGGCGAGCAGCGCCAGATGATCGATACGGCGCACGCCGGCACCGCGGCCGGTGAATTTTTGCGGCAGGTTTTTCAGATTGGAATGCAGTTCCGGCGGCGCGACGTACTTCTGTTCCTCGTAATAAATTTCCATGGTGTGGCCGTCGGGATCGCGGAACCGATATGAGCGCCCGCGGCCGTAGTCGCCATTGGTCCAGCCGATGCCAAGACCAGCATCGCCGATCGCTTTGGCGCGACGCTCCAGCGCCTGCGGACTGGCGGCGCGCCACGAGACGCAGCCGACGCCGTTGGTTGAAGACTGAGTGAGCTTCAGCGTGCTGGTGGCGTAATCGCCGTAACCGCGCAGATAGACCGACGGGCCTGCTTCATGCACCGGCTCCATGCCGAGTAGATCGCGGAAGTACCAGAGGCTTTTGTCCAGCACCGGTGTGTACAGCTCGACGCTGCCCAGATGCGCGATGTCGTGAAGCGGCTCTGTTTGCGCGGTCATTGCCGCCTCCCTTGGTTCCCTGCGCAACTATCGGCAGGCTTGGGAGGCGGCGCTTTGATCTAGCGCAAGAAGGCGTCAGCCTTTGAACCGCTTGCAGAGCGCGTCGGCGTTCTTGGCGAGCAGACCGACGTCGGCGCCGACCGCGACGAATTTGTAGCCCCAGTCGATATAACGCTTCGCCTCTTCCTCGTTGCCGGTCAGCATGCCGGCCGGCTTGCCGACCTTGGTCAGCCGGTCCACGGCGTCCTTGATCGCCTTCTGCACGTCAGGGTGTTGCGGATTACCGAGGTGGCCGAGCGAAGCAGCCAGATCGGACGGTCCGATGAACACACCATCAACGCCGTCGATTTCAGCGATCGCTTCGAGTTCGCCGAGCGCCGAGCGGGTCTCGACCTGCACCAGCACGCAAATTTCAGCGTTGGCCTTGCCGAGATAACCGGGCGTGCGGCCATAGCGGCTGGCGCGCGCGGCGACCGAGACGCCACGAATACCGTGTGGCGGATAGCGCGTCGCGGCAACCGCGGCGCGGGCTTCCTCGGCATTCTGCACATAAGGAAGCAGCAGCGACTGCGCGCCGATGTCGAGGCAGCGCTTGATCAGCACTGCGTCATTCCAGGCCGGCCGGATAATCGGCGTCGTGCCGCTGGCCTGCATGCCCTGAAGCTGCCCGACAAGATCAGGAATTTCATTCGGCGAATGCTCGGTGTCGAGCAAGATCCAGTCGAAACCCGAGTCACCGATGATCTCGGCGGCGACGTTGCTGCACAGGCTCGACCACAGGCCGATCTGAAGTTTGCCGGCGGCAAGGTTATGCTTGAAGGCGTTGCGTTGCATGAAACTGATCCCGGTTATTCGTGACTAGATAAATGGAATGGCGATGCCGCCGAGCGGTCCGAGGTCGGCGTGCAGCGTGTCGCCCTTTTGCGCGAACACGACGCGGGTGAAAGAGCCTGCGAGCACGATATGACCGGGCTCGAGCGCTGTGCCGACGGTGCCGAGCTTGTTGGCGAGCCAGGCGACGCCGAGTGCCGGATGACCAAGCACGCCGGCGGCAAGGCCGGTCTCTTCGATTTCGGAGTTGCGGTACATGATGCCGCCGACCCAGCGCAGGTCGACATCCATCGGACCAACCGGGCGGCCGCCCAGCGCAATGCCGGCGGCGGCGCCGTTGTCGGCGACGGTGTCGAAGATCTTGCGCTGATCCTGAAGGCGCGCATCGACGATCTCGATCGCCGGAATGACGTATTCGGTGGCGCGCAGCACCTCGGCAAGTCCGACGCCGGGACCGATCAGCCGCTTGCCCATGACGAAGGCAAGCTCGACCTCGACGCGCGGCTTGCAGTAATCGGCATGCTTCACCTTGGCGCCGTCGGCGATCATCTGGTCGTCGAGGATGAAGCCGAAATCCGGCTCGTCGATCATCGAGGAGCGCTGCATCGCCTTCGAGGTGAGACCGACCTTGTGGCCGATCAGCTTGGCGCCGGCCGCGATCTTGCGGTTGGCTACCTCGGTCGAGATCGCGTAGGAATCCTCGATCGTGATGTGGGGAAAGGTCACCGACAGCTGGACCGCCTGTTTGCGTTCCTTCTGTGCGTTCATCAGGATATCGGCAGCCTTGCTGCGTTCCTGGCTGGTCAGCATCGTCCCCTCCCGTTTCTTGTTATGAACCTGTAGCGTTTTCCGCCGCAGGCTTGCAACCGCCCACCCCGAAACCTCAGTAGTGTGGCGGCGGCGGCTCCTGCTCGCCGGGCGAACCGGCACTATCACGTACATCCTGGAGTTGGTCGTCGAGCCTTTTGACCTGCCTGGTCAGCGCCTCGATCTGCTTCCACTGATCGGTGATCGTAGAGTTGAGATCCTCTATCAAGCAGTCCTGATGCGCGACCCGCGTTTCCAGCGTGTCGAACCGTGCTTCCAACGCCTCAATTTTATGCATGCTTTTGGCCCGTCCGCCCGCTAGTGCCCGTTTCCGAAGTTCGTGAGACATTGCAGCAAGCTCTGACACGAACTTCGGAAACTAAGGGGCACTAGCAAGTATATGATTCTAGTGCCGCTTATCGATTTGAAGTCCCTGAACGAACTTGCCGCAGGTTTAGCAGGGACTTCAAATCGGCGGCACTGCTTGCGGCAGCGCGACCATGTCGCCGAAAGCCCTCTCAAATCAACCCTTTCCCGAAGGCCGAAGTCGCTGGCAGTGCGGTGCAAAAATGCTAAAAGAACCCATGAGTTTCGACACCATCATTCGCGGCGGTACCGTCGCAACAGCCTCAGATACCTTCGCCTGCGACGTCGGCATTAGCGGTGGCAAGATCACGGCCCTGGGCGCCGACCTCGGCACTGCCAAGGAGGTTGTGAACGCCAGCGGACTCTTGGTGCTGCCCGGCGGCATCGACAGCCACGTTCACATCGCCCAGCCGTCCGGCCCCGGCATCGTCATGGCCGACGATTTTGCCTCGGCGACGCGCTCGGCGGCTTTCGGCGGCAACACGATGGTGCTGCCTTTCGCCATGCAGCAGAAGGGCGAAAGCCTGCGCGAGGTCGTCAAGCAGTATCACGCCAAAGCCGATGGCCAGTGCTACATCGACGTCTCGTTCCATCTCATCATTGCCGACGCCAGCGACACCGTGCTCGGCCAGGAACTGCCGGCGCTGGTCAACGACGGCTACACCTCGTTCAAGGTGTTCATGACTTATGAGGGCCTCGCCCTCTCCGACATGGAAATGCTCAAGGTCATGACGGTGGCACGTGAAACCGGCGCGCTGGTCATGGTGCACGCCGAAAACTACGACGCCATCCGTTTTCTCACCGACCGGCTCGAACAGGCCGGCAAGACGGCGACAAAATATCACGGCACGTCGCGGCCGATTCCGGTCGAGCGCGAAGCAACGCACCGCGCGATTTCGCTGGCCGAATTAATCGACGTGCCGATCATGATCGTGCACGTGTCGAACCGCGAGGCGATGGACGAGATCGCGCGCGGCCGCGCCCGCGGCCTGAAGGTCTACGGCGAGACCTGTCCGCAATATCTGATGCTGACCGAGAGCGACATGGACGGTCTCAACATGGAGGGCGCGAAATACGTCTGCTCGCCGCCACCGCGCGACAAGGCAAGCCAGGTCGCCTGCTGGGAAGGGTTGCAGCAGGGTATCTTCTCACTGTTCTCGTCCGACCACTGCCCGTTCCGCTACGACGACCCGCAAGGCAAGCTGACGCCGAAGGGCAAGACCAGTTTCCGCTGGGTGCCGAACGGCATTCCCGGCGTCGAGACACGGTTGCCGATCCTGTTTTCGGAGGGCGTTTCCAAGGGTCGCATTACGCTCAACGAATTCGTGGCGCTGACCTCGACCAATCACGCCAAGACCTATGGCCTTTATCCCAAGAAGGGCACCATCGCGGTCGGCGCCGACGCCGACATCGCCATCTGGGACCCCAAGCGCAAAGAAACCATTTCGCAATCGCTGATGCACGGCAACACCGACTACACGCCCTACGAAGGCATCGCCGTCACCGGCTGGCCGGTCTCGACCATGGTGCGCGGCAAGTTCGTCGTGCGCGACGGCAAGCTCACCGGCAAGCTCGGCGACGGCGATTATATTTCACGCGACAAATCCGAACTGGCCAAACCTGTTAATCCTGAAGCCCGCACATCATGAGCACGCCTGAAGTTTTCGCCGAACTCGATCCGCCGCCGCGTTTGCTGATGGGCCCCGGCCCCGTCGGCGTCGATCCGCGCGTGCTGCGCGCGATGTCGATGCCGATGTTGGGGCAGTTCGACCCGGCCTTCACGGCCTACATGAACGAAACGATGGTGCTGTTGCGGCAGATCTACCGCACCAAGAACCAGTGGTCGTTCCTGATCGACGGCACGGCGCGCGCCGGGGTCGAGACCATGCTGGTGTCGATGATATCGCCCGGCGACAAGGTGCTGGTGCCGATTTTCGGCCGCTTCGGCCATCTGCTCACCGAAATCGCCGGCCGTTGCGGCGCCGAAGTCGTGTCGATCGAGCGCGAATGGGGCACCGTGTTCACGCCCGACGAGATCGAAGACGCGATCAAGAAGCACAAGCCGCGCATCGTCGCCGTGGTGCACGGCGACACCTCGACGACGATGGCGCAGCCGCTGGCCGAGATCGGCGCGATGTGCCGCGCCCGCGATATCCTGCTGTATAGCGACGCCACCGCAACGCTCGGCGGCATGGCTATCGAAACCGACAGATGGCAGGTCGATGCCATGTCGTCGGGCCTGCAGAAATGCCTGTCCGGCCCGCCGGGCTCCTCGCCGATCACCTTCAACGAGCGCGTCGCCGACCTCGTCAACGGCCGCAAGCATCTCGAAGCCGGCATCAAGCCGCCGGGTTTCGTCGACGCCAACGGCCCGCGCATCCCGTCGAACTATTTCGATCTGGCGATGCTGATGGATTACTGGGGGCCGAACCGGCTCAATCATCACACCGAAGCGACCTCGATGCTTTATGCCGCGCGCGAGAGCGTGCGCATCGCGCTGATGGAAGGCGACGCCCGTTTCGTGCGTCACCAGCGCGCCAGCGACGCTCTCTGCGCCGGCCTGCAGGCGATGGGGCTGACGATTTTCGGCGATCAGAAAAACAAGATGCCGAACGTCACCGGCGTGGTCATTCCCAATGGCGTCAACGCCGACGGCGTGCGCACGATGATGCTCAACGACTTCGGCATCGAGATCGGCACGTCGTTCGGACCGCTGCACGGCAAGATCTGGCGCATCGGCACGATGGGCTATGTCTGCCGCAAGGAGAACGTGCTCACCTGCCTCGCCGCGCTCGACGCTTGTTTGCGGCATTTCGGCTTCAAGGCGCCTCCCGGAGCCGGTGTCGATGCGGCGCTGGCGAGTTATAGCAAAGCCTAGTCGGGCAATTGGCAAAGCCAATGCGAGCGGTCTAAGTTCCCCTTCTTTTCAGGGGGGCACCATGAGCGCTTACGTTATTTTCGATGTCGATATCCGCGATCCGGCCAAATATCAGGAATTTATGAACGGCGTGAAGCCGGCGCTGGAAGCGGCCGGCTGCAAATATCTGGCCCGCGGCGGCGCGCACAAGGTCTACGAAGGCGACTGGCAGCCGCGCCGCATCGTCCTGCTGGAATTTCCCAGCGTCGCCGCATGGGAAGACTTCTACAACGGCGCGACCTATCGAGGCCTCAAGGCCGTTCGCGACGCCTGCAGTGAAGCGCGACTGGTGTGCGTCGAAGGACTTGGCTGAGCCATGCCTGCGTTGACCAATCGCCAGGTTCGCTTGAAGTCGCGGCCGAGCGGTATTCCGCAAGCCGAGCATTTCGAAATCGTCGAGGCGCCGGTGCCGGAGCTTGCCGATCGGCAATTCCTCGTGCGCAACGAATTCCTGTCGGTCGAACCGGCGATGCGCGGCTGGGTCAGCGCCGTCGCCAACTATGCCGATCCGGTCGCCATCGGCGAAGTCATGCGGTCTTTCAGCGCCGGTACCGTCATCGCTTCGCGCCATCCAGGCCTTGCCGAAGGTGACCAGGTGATGGGCATGCTCGGCTGGCAGCATTATGCCGTGTCCGACGGCACAAATATCACGCGCAAAGTCAAAGAGACGGACCTGCCGCTGTCGCTTTCTCTCGGGCTTCTCGGACTCAACGGCGTCACCGCTTATTTCGGCCTGCTTGAGGCCGGTGCGCCGCGGCCCGGCGACACTGTCGTGGTCTCGACCGCGGCGGGCGCGGTCGGTTCTGCCGTCGGCCAGATCGCCAGGATCATGGGCTGCCGTACCGTGGGGCTGACGGGCGGGCCTGACAAAGTCGCACTGTGCAAGGACGCGTTCGGCTATGACGCCGCGATCGACTACAAGGCGGGCAACCTCGCCGACGCGCTTAAAGCCGCCTGCCTGCGCGGCGTCGATGTGTATTTCGACAATACCGCAGGCGCCATCAGCGACGCGGTGATGAGCCAGCTTGCCGTCGGCGCCCGCATCGTGATCTGCGGCACCGCCTCGATCTCAAGCTGGGACCCGCCGCCGCTCGGCCCGCGCGTCGAGCGCCACATACTGGTCAAGCGCGCCCGCATGACCGGGTTTCTGATTTTCGATTATCAGCACCGCTACGAAGAGGCGATCGCACGGCTGGCCGTCTGGGTGCGCGAAGGCCGCCTGCACTATCGCGAAGATATCGCGGACGGCCTGGAGCATTGCCCTGGCGCCATCGCCGAATTGTATCGCGGCGAGAACCTCGGCAAGCGGCTGATCCGCCTGCCGAGGTAATTGCAAAGCAGACTTGGGCTAATGCTTCAGCTTCGGATCGATGGCGAAGTCGGCTTCGGTCTTTTCCTTGACCTCATCGATCGTCACGCCGGGCGCGAGCTCGGTCAGCGTCATGCCGCCCTTGACCTTGTCGATGGTGAACACCGCGAGGTCGGTGATGACCATGTCGATGACACCGGCGCCGGTCAGCGGCAGCGTGCACTTGTTCAGGAGCTTGGCTTCGACCTTGCCGTCCTTGGACTTGGCCGAATGCTCCATGATCACGACGACTTTTTTAACGCCGGCGACGAGATCCATCGCGCCGCCCATGCCCTTGACCATCTTGCCCGGGATCATCCAGTTGGCGAGATCGCCGTTCTTGGCGACCTGCATCGCGCCGAGCAGCGCGAGGTCGATGTGGCCGCCGCGGATCATCGCGAATGAATCCGCCGACGAGAAATAACTGGTGGTCGGCAGTTCGGTTACGGTCTGCTTGCCGGCGTTGATCAGATCCGGATCCTCGTCACCCTCGTAAGGGAACGGGCCGAAGCCGAGCATGCCGTTTTCGCTCTGCAGCTGAACGCTCATGCCGTCGGGAATGTAATTCGACACCAGCGTTGGAATGCCGATGCCGAGATTGACGTAAAAGCCGTCGCGCAGTTCTTTGGCGGCGCGTTCCGCCATCTGATCGCGAGTCCAGGGCATTGATCTGCTCCTCTAAGCCATAACGCGCTTGCGCACGGTGCGCTGCTCGATGCGCTTCTCGGCGGTCGTATGGATGATGCGCTGGACGAAAACGCCCGGCGTGATGATGGCGTCGCCGTCGAGTTCGCCCGGCTCCACCAGGTGTTCGACTTCCGCGATGGTGATTTTCCCGGCGGTCGCCATCATCGGATTAAAATTGCGCGCGGTCTTGCGGTACACGAGGTTGCCCTCGGTATCGCCCTTCCAGGCGTGCACCAGGGAAATGTCGGCGACCAGGCCGGTTTCCATGATGTAGCGCTGGCCGTTGAACTCGCGCTCTTCCTTGCCTTCCGCAATCAGCGTGCCGACGCCGGTCTTGGTGAAGAAGGCGGCGATCCCCGCCCCGCCGGCGCGGATGCGTTCGGCCATCGTGCCCTGCGGGTTGAATTCGATCTCCAGATCGCCGGCCAGGTATTGTTGGGCGAACAGCTTGTTCTCGCCAACATAGGACGCGATCATTTTCTTGATCTGGCGGGTCTCGAGCAGCAGCCCGAGGCCGGCGCCGTCGACGCCGGCATTGTTGGACACGCAGGTGAGGTTTTTCACCCCGGTGTCGCGCAGCGCCCTGATCAGGGTCTCCGGCATGCCGCAGAGGCCAAAGCCTGCGGCCATCACCATCATGCCGTCCTTAACAATGCCATCCAAAGCCGATTTAGCGTCGGGATATACTTTTTTCATGAACTCCTACCCAATTCTCCGGACGAGCGTAGCTTTACATGGACTATGGCCGCCCGAAAAGGTCAACAGTTAGCGCACGGCCGCGGGCGGCGGTGAAATTGTGGTCACCGGATTGCGCGGCCGAACGGGCTCGGCCGGCGGCGGAGCGACTGGCTGAGGAGCTACGGTCGCGGCTTTTGGTCCGGCCAGCGAGGTCGGCAGCGGCAGGCCGTGCGGATAATAGGTCCAACCCACGAACAGGGCGGCGAACAGCACCGCCACCAGCACGGCCGCCAGACCGCGGTGGTTGAAGGACAGAAGATTGCCGACGAGGCTGGCCAAGAAGGCCAGGACGGCCAGCACCCCGACATAGAGCCAATCCACAGTGGCGAGATCGATCGGCATGGTTGTGATTTCCCTTCAGGAGACCCGCCATGCGGGTCACGAATGTGCGCGCGGTTATTTGCCCTTCCGGCATTTGGGACTATACCAGCCCGCCATGACAAATCTCCTCATTCTCACCGAAGTCCAGGAAGCAATGCGGGCCCGTTACAAGGCCATGCTGCTGGAGCGGTTTCCGCAACTGACCATCAACGTGGTCGGCCATCACAACGACGTCGGCCCCTATATCGCCGACACCGAAGTGTTGCTGTGCTTCTCGCCGCCGATGGCCGACCACGTCGTCGCCGAGGCGCCGAAGCTGAAATGGATCCAGGCGCTCGGCACCGGCGTCGACAACATTGTCGACCTGCCCTCGCTCGGCAAGGAAGTCGTCGTCACCAATGTACGCGGCATTCACGGCGCGCCGGTGTCGGAAGCCACCATCGCCTCCATGCTGTCGCTGGCGCGCGACCTGCCCCGCTCGGCGCGCGCGCAGGATAAAAGCACCTGGGAGCGCTGGCCGTCGCAACTGCTCGCCGGCAAGACCGTCGGCATCCTCGGCGTCGGCCTCATCGCGGAATATCTGGCGCCGATCTGCAAGGCGCTCGGCATGACGGTCATCGGCATCAGCGGTACGCCGCGCCCGACCGCGGGCTTCGACCGCATGGTGGCGCGCGACGATCTGATCAAGGTCGCGCCGGAGTTCGACTATCTCGTGGCACTGGCGCCGCTGACGCCCGAAACCCGGGGCATCGTCGGCGAGAAATTGCTTGCGGCGATGAAGCCGTCGTCCTTCCTCGTCAACGTCGCGCGCGGCGGCGTGGTCGACGAGCCGGCACTGATCAAGGCGCTCGAAGCCGGCACCATTGCCGGCGCAGCACTCGACGTGTTTTCGGAAGAGCCGCTGCCGCCTGCCAATCCGTTGTGGAAGACCAAGAACGTCACGATCTTCCCGCATCTCGGCGGCTATTCGCAGGGCTACGAAGACCGCGCCATGCCGACAATCGAAGGCAACATGCGTAAATTTCTCGCGGGCGACTCCAAAGCGATGGTCAACATCGTGCGCAAGCCCGCATCCTGGGGAGACTAATATGGCTTTGTCGGAACGCCTGAATACGCCGATCTCGACCGCCGAGCTCGAGCGCCGCTGGCAGCTGGTACGCGCCGCGATGGAAGAGGCCAAGATCGATGTTCTGCTGATGCAGAATAACAACGATCACATGGGCGGTTACGTCCGCTATTTCACAGATATGCCGGCGACCAACGGCTATCCCAACACCGTGGTGTTCCCGCGCGAAGACGACATGACCGTCGTCTGTCAGGGGCCGTTCGGCGGCAACGAGACCACCGCGCAAGGCGACCTCACCTGGCGCGGCGTCAAGAAGATCATGACAACGCCGAGCTACGCCTCGGCGCATTACACCAAAGATTACGATCCCGAACTGGCCGTGAAGGCGCTGGAGCCGTTCCGCAACGCCACCATCGGCTATGTCGGCACCTACCAGATGTCCTACGCGATGCTCGACTATGTGAAGCGCACCTTTCCCAAGGCTCGCTACGTCGACGCATCCGATCTGGTCGACAAGATCAAGGTCATCAAGAGCGCGGAAGAACAGGAACTGGTCAAGCGCGCGGCGCTGATGCAGGACGGCGCGATGCGCGCGGCGTTTGCCGCCGTGAAGCCCGGCATGCGTGACACAGAAGTCGCGGCCATCGCGCAGCAGTACAGCGTGACGCATGGCAGCGAAAACGGCATCTACCTCTGCGCCTCGATGCCGCTCGGCACCCCCTCGAAGTTCGGCAACAAGCACGTGCAGAACCGCATCATCCAGAAAGGCGATCAGATTGCCTTGCTGGTCGAGGATAACGGCCCGGGCGGCATGTACACGGAACTCGGCCGCTCTTGCGTCGTCGGTGTCAAAGTGCCGCAGGCGATGAAGGACGAACTCGCTTTCGTGATGGAAGCGCGCAAGGTCACGCTCGATCTGCTCAAGCCGGGCACGTCATCCAAGGATGTCTGGGACGGCTTCAACGCTTTCATGCGCAAGAACGGTCGGCCGATGGAATCCCGCCTCTACTGCCACGGCCAGGGCTACGATTTGGTCGAACGCCCGTTGGTGCGCAGCGACGAACCGATGGCCATCGAAGTCGACATGAACATCGTCGTGCACCCGACCTATATCCACGCCGGGTACCTGAACTGGCTGTGCGACAACTACATCATCGGCGGCAACGGCCCTGGTGACCGCCTGCACCAGTTCCCCGAAGAAGTCGTCGAGGCGGGCTAACCCTCCACCCCGTTTGGCCTTTTGGCGGTCTTGACCCTGACGGCGCCTGCCGTCAGGGTTCGCCACCAACTGTGGAGGATACCCCCAATGAAAAAATCAATAATCGCAGCCTTAACGGCCGTACTGGCGCTGACCGGCGCCGCGGCCGCGCAGACATTTCCCGATCGCCCGGTGACCATGATCATCCCGTTCGCCGCGGGCGGCCCGACCGACGTGCTCGGCCGCGTCATGGCGCAGAAGATGGGCGAGCTGCTCGGCCAGACCGTTATTGTTGAAAATATCGGTGGCGCGGGCGGCATGACCGGCGCGCGCCGTGCGGCCGATGCCAAGCCTGACGGCTACACCATACTCCTCGGCACCGTCGGCACCCAGGCGCAGAGCCAGACGATGTACAAGAAGCCGCTCTATAATTCGCTGACCGACTTCACGCCGGTCGCGCTGATCGCCGACGTTCCGATCGCCCTTCTCGTGCGCAAGGATCTGCCGGCCAAGGACTTCAAGGAATTCGTCGCCTACTCGAAGGCCAATGCCGATAAAATGCAGTTCGGTTCGGCGGGCGCAGGCTCCGCCACGCATCTCGGCTGCGTCGTGTTGAACACCGCGATGGGCACCAACATCGTCCACGTGCCCTACAAGGGCACGGGCCCCGCGATGCAGGACCTGATCGGCGGCCGCATCGACTTCCTCTGCGAAATTCTGTCGACCGCCAAACCGCAGATCGATGGCGGCAGCGTCCGCGCGCTAGCGATCATGACCGCGGACCGTTCGCCGGTGCTGAAGGATCTGGCGACCACCAAGGAACAGGGCCTCGACGTGCAGGCCTATACCTGGAACGCGATCTACCTGCCGAAGGGCGCGCCGGCTGACGTCGTCAAGAAGCTGCACGACACCGCGGTGGCCGCGATGAACGCGCCGGCCGTCAAGGAACGCCTCGAAAGCATCGGCGCCATGGTCGTTGCCCCGGCGCGGCAGTCGCCGGAGTATCTGGCGAAGTTCACCGCCGACGAAATCAAGAAGTGGGAAGCGCCGATCAAGGCCAGCGGCGTTAGCGTCGAATAAGATTGCTTCGCGAGATCAAGCGCCGCGGCTTCCGGGCCGCGGCGTTTCGTCATCCTGAGGTGGCCGCGAAGCGGCCCTCGAAGGATGACAGCGCCGATGCTGCAACAGCAGGGCCGTCGCCCTTCGAGGCTCGCTGCGCTCGCACCTCAGGGTGACGGATTAAGCCTTCGGCGGATCGATCATGCTGACGTGGGCGGCGACGACGCGCCAGCCTTCCGGGAATTTCACCCAGGTCTGCATCTGCCG
>CAISIV010000277.1 GCA_903885555.1 uncultured Hyphomicrobiales bacterium | reverse complement strand
CGGCAAATTCGACTCCAAGGTCTACGAGACCTCGGGCGGCCTGCACGGCGTCGGCGTCTCGGTCGCCAATGCGCTGTCCGACCGGATGGAAGTCGAGGTCGCGCGCGAGCAACAGCTCTACAAGATGGCGTTCGAGCGCGGCAAGCCTAAGGGCAAGCTGGAAAAAGCCGGCCGCGTGCCGAACCGCCGCGGCACCAAGATCCGTTTCCATCCCGATCCGGAAATCTTCGGCGCCAAAGCGGCATTCGATCCGCCGCGCGTGTTCAAGATGGCGCGGTCCAAGGCCTACTTATATGGCGGCGTCGAAATCCGCTGGCACTGCGCTAAAGAGTTGCTCACCGGCACCGACATTCCGGAAAATGCCGTCTTCCACTTTGCCGATGGCCTGAAGGATTATCTCGCGACAAGTCTGGAAGGCGCCACGCTGGTGCATCCCGATATCTTCACCGGCGCTGTCGGCAAGACCGGACGCCATGGCACCGTCGAATGGGCGATCGCCTGGACCGCCGACGCCGACGGCTTCCTGCAATCGTATTGCAACACGATCCCGACCCATGACGGCGGCACGCACGAATCCGGCCTGCGCACCGCGTTGCTGCGCGGCCTCAAGGATCACGCTGCCCGCGCCGGTCAGGAAAAACGCGCCAGCGCCATCACGAGCGAAGACGTCATGGTCGGCTCCGGCTGCATGCTGTCGGTCTTCATTCGCGAGCCGGAATTCCAGGGCCAGACCAAGGATCGCCTCGCTACCGCGGCGGCGCAGAAGATCGTCGAAAACGCCATCAAGGACCCGTTCGACCACTGGCTGTCGGGCAATCCGCTGCAGGCCAACAAGCTGCTGGACTTCGTCATCGACCGTGCCGAGGACCGGCTACGGCGGCGGCAGGAAAAAGACATCGCGCGCAAATCCGCGGTGCGCAAGCTCCGCCTCCCCGGCAAGCTCGCCGATTGTTCGAGCACCGCCGAGGAAGGCTCGGAAATCTTCATCGTCGAAGGTGACTCGGCCGGCGGCTCCGCCAAGCAGGCGCGCGACCGGCGTACGCAGGCTGTCCTGCCGCTGCGCGGCAAGATCTTGAATGTCGCCTCCGCCGGCAAGGACAAGCTGGCGCAGAACCAGCAGCTCGCCGACCTGGTGCAGGCGCTTGGCTGCGGCACCGGCGCGCACTACAGCGAGAAGGACCTGCGTTACGAGAAGGTCATCATCATGACCGACGCCGACGTCGACGGCGCGCATATCGCTTCGCTGCTGATCACGTTCTTCTACAGGCAGATGCCGAAGATGATCGACGCCGGCAGGCTTTATCTCGCCGTGCCGCCGCTGTTCCGTCTGCAGCACGGCGGCAAGATCGCCTATGCCCGCAACGACAAGCACAAGGACGAGTTGCTGAAGTCGGATTTCAACGCCAATGCCAAGGTCGAGGTGTCCCGTTTCAAAGGCCTCGGCGAAATGATGGCGGCGCAGTTGAAGGAAACCACCATGGACCCGAGCAAGCGCATGCTGCTCAAGGTCATGTTGGCGGAAGCCGACATCAAGGCGACGGCCAAGTCGGTCGAGAACCTGATGGGCAACAAGGCGGAAACCCGCTTTGCCTTCATCCAGGAGAATGCCGAATTTGCCGGCGAGGAATTGCTGGACGTTTGACGTCCAGCTCTTCTACCCGCACTTCTTAAGCAGTGGCGTCCGGATGCCGCGCGCCAGCGCGATGCCGTCCTTGACGCGCACCTCTCCGCCTTCCGGCTGATTGAACATCGTACGCCGCGTCTGTTTGCGGATCAGCAAGGTCAGCTTCTGCCGCTGCTCGTTCTCGGTGCCGGGGCCGAAAATCACCTCGATCGACAGCCGCTCGGCCGAGAGTTTGGCCGCTAACAACACGCTGTAGCGATTGACGGCGAACTCAGGCCCGAGATCGTGATCCTCGAGCACGAGCCCGGGGCTCGGCATCGTGATGGCGACATGAGGATTGTCGGACGCTGCCGGCTGCGCGCAGTTCGCGGCCCAACTGCCGAACAGATCGAAGTCGCGGAACAGGTCTTCAACCGGAGTCGACGCGGAAGCGGTATTGGCGGTCAGCAAGGCAACAACAAGCAACGCCGCAATTCGCATGAACTTACCATCCCGCCCGACTCGAACTCTAAGGTTCAAGCATAGCAGTGCGGCGCGCATCGGCAATTGATTGATGCTATATGCGCGCCGCCTTAGACGAAAAGCTACTGTTCGAATTTCAGCTTGGCTGCCGCGACGACGTCGGCGTTGGTCTTGATATCGTCATCGATATATTTCTTGAAGGCATCGCCGGTCGGCCCGCCGGGCGTCACGGCCATTTTCTTCAGCGCCGTCTGCACGGCCGGGTCGGCGATGGCTTTGGCGAGTTCCGCGGTCAGCTTGGCTACGATCGGCGCCGGAGTTCCGGCCGGAACGAAGAAGCCGCTATAGAGCTGCGTGTTGACTTCGGGATAGCCCATCTCGGCCATGCTCGGTACGCCCGGCAATTCGGGCGACGGCTTGGTGCCGGTCACCGCCAGAGCGCGGATTTTCTTGCCCTCGACCAGCGGGATCACCGGCGGACCGTCCGAAATCGTGAACAAGCTCTGGCCGCTGATAACGCTGAGGTTGGACTCGTTGCTGCTCTTGTAAGGGATACCTACCGCCGGCATGCCGGTCTTGAGCTTGAGCAACTCGCTGGCGATGGTGAAGGCCGGCGACGACGTGCCGTAGTTCGACTTGTCGGGATTGGCCTTGGCCCAGGCCACCATGTCTTTCACGGTCTTGACCGGATGATCGTACGGCACCACCAGCACCAGCGGGAACGACGCGATCATGTTGAGCGGAATGAAGCTCTTGGTCGGGTGATAGTTGAGATTGGGATAGATCGCCGCGGCAATCGACATCTGGCCGCTGGCGCCGACCAGCACGGTATAGCCGTCGGGCGTCGCGCGCGCGGCGTAGTCCGCCGCGATGCGGCCACCGGCGCCGACCTTGTTCTCGATCACCGTGGTGATGCCGGTATTTTCCTGAAGCTTCTGTACCACCACGCGGGCGAACAGATCGTTGCCGCCGCCGGCGGCAAAACCGACGATGAAGTGGACCGGCTGCTTCGGAAAGTCCGTTTGCGCAAGTGCCGGACTTTGCGCGAAGCCCGTAAGCGCCAGAAATGCCGTCAGAATGCAGGCAAAGGCGTGACGTGTGCGTGTCATATTCTCCCCCGATCCCCGTTATGGCTGTGCGATGCCCCGGGGTTTGGCAAAAGGCTACACCGGGCGCGACGCTTCGGGAATGCCCCTCGCGGCTGTGCTACCATTTGCCTGTGAACCCGCCTCTCTCCGCATGATCACCCCCGCTCGCCCAGCGTCCGACTTGTTCGGCCATCCGCGCGGCCTGACGTTCCTGTTCACGACCGAAATGTGGGAGCGCTTCTCCTACTACGGCATGCGGGCGCTGCTCGTGCTCTACATGCTCAAATATTTGCTGCTGCCGGAGCACGCGGCGGGCGTCGCCGGGCTCACTGGGTTCCGCAGCGCGCTGGAGTTTGTGTTCGGGCCTCTGGCGCCGCAGCAGGTCGCCTCGCAGATCTACGGCATCTACACCGGCCTCGTGTATCTGGCGCCGGTGTTCGGCGGCTTGCTGGCCGACCGCGTGCTGGGACAACGCCGCACCGTCATCCTCGGCGCCGGACTCATGGCCATCGGTCATGTCCTGATGGCATTCGAGCATCTGTTTCTATTAGCGCTGCTGGTCCTCATCCTCGGCAATGGCGCGTTCAAGCCCAATATCTCGACCCAGGTCGGCCACCTTTACGCGCCGGGCGACCGCCGCCGCGATCGCGCCTTCTCGATCTTCTATGTCGGCATCAACCTCGGCGCCTTCATGGCGCCGCTGGTGTGCGGCACGCTGGGCGAGACTTACGGCTGGCATTACGGATTTCTCACCGCCGGCGCCGGCATGACCATCGGGCTGATCACGTATCTGCTCGCCGCGCCGTCATTACCGCCGGATGCCTTCGTACGGCGTGAGATGACGGACGCCCCCATGAGGCGCGACGAATGGCTGGCGATTGCGGCCATCGCCGCGTTGATGTTGCCGGTCAGTCTGTACTGGGCGACTTATGAGCAGCAGGGCAACACCCTTACGCTGTGGGCCGACCAGAACACCAACCGCTTCATTTTCAATTTCGAAATTCCGGTGACGTGGTTTCAGTCCTTCAACCCGTTCATGATTTTCGCATTTACGCCCTTCATCGTCGCGCTGTGGCGATGGCAAGGCGCCAACGAGCCGTCCACCGTCGCCAAGATGGCGATCGGTTGCACGCTCAATGCCGCCGCCTATCTGGTGCTGGCACTCGCCGCCTGGAGCGCCGGTGGCGGTCAGGCCAGCTGGCTCTGGCTGTTTGCGTACTTCGTCGTCATCACCACCGGCGAACTCTATCTGTCGCCGGTCGGGCTATCGCTCGTCAGCAAGGTTGCACCGGCGCGGTTGTTGTCGATGATGATGGGAGTCTGGCTGTCGACCAGCTTCCTTGGCGGCTTTCTCGCCGGCTATCTGGGCACGTTCTGGTCAACCATGACCAGGCCTGCCTTCTTCCTGATGCTGGCGGCGGTCTCAGCGCTAGCCGCGCTCGTGATCGCGCTGCTGATCCGCCCACTCAGCGGAATGCTTCGAGAGTAATTACTCCAGCGGCAGCCCGACATATTGCTCGGCGAGCGACTTCATCGCCGCCTGCGACCCGGTGAGATAATCGAGGTCGGCCAACTGGCGGCGATGATCGAATGCGGTCTCGTCGGGGAAGCGATGCATGATCTGCGTCATCCACCACGAGAAGCGCTGCGCTTTCCACACCCGCCGCAGGCAGGTCGCCGAATAGCTTTCCAGCAGATCGCTCTTGTTCTTCTTGAAAAACGTATCGATCGCCCGCGACATGAATACCACGTCGGCAAACGCCAGGTTCATGCCCTTGGCGCCGGTCGGCGGCACGATGTGCGCGCTGTCGCCGGCAAGCAGCATACGGCCGTGCTGCATCGGCTCGGCGACGAAGCTGCGCATCGGCGTGATGCCCTTCTGCAGCATCTTGCCTTCTTCCAGCTTGCGCGAACCGCCAAGCCGCTTGTGCAATTCGTCCCAGATACGTGCGTCCGACCAGTTCTCGATGTCGTCGTCGTGGTCGCATTGCAGATACAGCCGCGCGATCGTATTCGAGCGCATGGTGTAGAGCGCAAAACCGCGGTCGGTGTAGGAATAGATCAGTTCGTGATCCGGCGGCGGCGATTCCGTGAGAATGCCGACCCAGCCGAACGGATAGTCGCGCTCGAACACCTTGAGCTTGTCTGCCGGAAAACTCGGCCGGCAGATGCCGTGGAAACCGTCGCAACCGGCGATGAAATCGCACGCGATGGTCTGCGCCTTGCCTTCATGCGTGAAACGGATGGTCGGATTGTTCGATGTCACATCATGAACGCTGACATCGTCGACTTCGAACAGCAGCGGGCCGCCGTCGGCGAGCCGGCGCACCACCAGATCCTTCACCACTTCCTGCTGGCCGTAGATGGTGACGCGCTTGTCGACCAAGGCCTTGAAGTCGAGATGATGCAGGTCGCCGTTGATACCGATATTGATGCCCCAATGCAGCAGGCCTTCGCGCTTCATGCGATCGCCGACGCCGAGCTCGACCAGAAGGTCGGCGGCCCAGTGCTCGATCAAGCCGGCGCGGATACGGTTCTCGATATAATCGCGGCTGCGGTTCTCGATGATGATCGAGGAGATGCCCTGCAGATGCAGCAACCGCGCCAGCATCAGCCCGGCCGGCCCCGCCCCGATAATTCCGACCTGCGTGCGCATCGGCTTGTCCGTGCCTGCCATGACTGCCTTTCCTGGCGCCGCCGGTTATTGCCGGACCAGCCTTAACCCGGAGCCTAAACGTCCTTCCCAGCCGAGGCAATTCGGAAATAAGCAGTTGTGCTTATTTCTTCCCGATCCGGAACAGGCACCTGCTCCTCGAGGATCAAATGCGCTTGAGTTCGCGCCGGCCCATATGAAGCCACGTATCAAGCAGCTCCGAAAATTCCGATTTGCGCGACTGGAATACCGACGCGAAGGCCATGCCGCGCAAAAGGTAATGCGTGATCTTGACGAACGACTTCACGCCCTGCCGCTCGTAGCCGGTCGCACAGAGCGCGTCGATCCAGATCGCATCCACCGCACTGCGAAACTTCCGCACCACCGGCGTATTGACCTTGGATAGCGCCGGATTGCGCCGCGACACCGCGACCATTTCCATCAGCGCCAGGTAATTGGGATTGAAGTAAAACGACTTTGAATTCTCGATAAACGCCTGGACCGGATCCGCCGAGCCGGCGTTGCGCGCCGCCAGCAGCCGCGCCTCGTCCTCGGCGCGCGATAGAGTGTGGCGCGTCGCCGCCACGATCAGTTCGTTCTTGGTCCGGAAGTAATTTTCCTGCGCGCCGCGCGAAACGCCGGCGGCCTTCGCGACGCGCGTCGTCGTGAACTTCTCATAACCGTCTTCGACCAAAATTTTCATAGCCGCATTGAGAACGGCATTGCGCGTGTCGTGGCGGCGCTGTTCCTGGGTACGCCGCGGCACGCGCGTGGTCTTGGTGACTGGTCGCTTGGCCATGCCGGTTCTCTTAGCCTGGCCAGCCGTAACGCGGCACGTTTTCCATGTAGCGGCGGTATGGCTCGCCGAACTTCGCGGCGAGTTAGGCCTCCTCGCGCTTGACCACCCCAAAATGCATGACGGACCCGGCAACGACCAGCATCACCAGCGTCCAGTCCGACGCCAGTACGATGCCGATGCCGCCGACGATCAGGCCCAGGCCGACATACATCGGATTTCGCAGATAGGCGTAGACGCCGGTGGTCGCGAGCGTCATCGATGGCGCGTAAGGATTGATCGCAGTGCCGGCGCGGCCGAAGCTGCGGAAACCGCCATAGGCCAGCAGACAACCCAGCACGATCAGCAGCAGCCCAAGCGGCAATCGCGTTTCGAGCGACAGCAGCACCGTCAGAATATATGCCGGCGCGATCCAGTCGAATAGGAGACCAACAACCACGGCCCCGAGCGCGATCAACGGCGGCGGCGCGATGACGCCCGCGGTGTCGTTTATCTCGCTCATTCGCTCAGCCATTTGCTCATCGCCGCATTGACCGCGTCGGGCTTCTCGATCGTCGACAGATGTCCGCAGTCGGGAATGACCACCAATCTCGAGCCGAGAATATCGGCGGCAATCTCGCGCGCCAGTTCCGGCGGCGTCAGTTCGTCGCCCTCGCCGACCAGCACCAGCGTCGGGCATCCGATCTCGGACAACAGCGGCCGCGAGTCTTGCCGCGTCATGATCGCCTTCTGCTGGCGTACGAATGCATCGGGCCCGGTGTCGTGCGCCATGTCGCGCACGATTTTCTTCAGACCTTCGTCCTTGACGTGATTGCGATGCAGGAACTTCGGCGTCAGCGTTTCGACCACGTCGTGCAACTTACCGGCCTGCGCCAGCGCGATGAATTTCTCGCGGCCCGCCTTGGCCTCAGGACTGTCCGGCCGCGCGGAGGTATCGAGCAATGCCAGCTTGGCGATGCGTTCGGGCGCCAGCCGCATCATGGCGAAGGCGATATAGCCGCCCATCGACAGCCCGGCGAGCGCGAAGTGCGGCGGCGCCTCTTCAAGAATGCGCACGGCGATCGCTTCCATCGTGTCGTCGCGGCGATGGTCGGCCACCGCCACCTTCCCGTGCGGCCACAAGGCCGCGATCTGGGACCCATAAAGCCTGGCGCTGCAGAGCAGCCCCGGCACGAGGACGAGCGGTAAAGTTTGCGCCATAAATGACCCTCGAATGACGAAAAAGCTTAATAATTAAGACACTTATTGCACTGCCGTAGGATTGACTTTGGCCCTTTCGGGCCTATGTTCCAACCAACCGGTGCGAACTTAGATTCGACCGTCTCCCGCGCAATGCAACTGGTTTTTATGTCCGGCGCGGACCCAGGACGGTCTCCGCTTGAGGTATTATGTCTTTTTCCCATCTGGGCTTATCCGACAAAGTTATCGCCGCCGTTGAATCGGCTGGCTACAAGACCCCGACCCCCATTCAAGAACAAGCTATTCCGCACGTCCTCGCCCGCCGCGATGTTCTCGGTATCGCGCAGACCGGAACCGGCAAGACCGCCGCTTTCGTACTGCCGATGATCACGATGCTGGAAAAGGGCCGCGCCCGCGCCCGCATGCCGCGTACGCTCATCCTGGAACCGACGCGCGAACTGGCCGCACAGGTCGTCGAGAACTTCGAGAAGTACGGCAAGAACCACAAACTCAATGTCGCGCTGATCATCGGCGGCGTATCGTTCGGCGACCAGGAGTCCAAGCTGGTGCGCGGCGTCGACGTGCTGATCGCAACGCCGGG
>CAISIV010000276.1 GCA_903885555.1 uncultured Hyphomicrobiales bacterium | reverse complement strand
TGCCAAGATCGACGGCCTCGAGCACCAGGTCGGCCGCCTGATCTTCCGTCTTGCCCGCTGGCAGGCCGAGGCGGCTGAAGCCGCCGCAACCGAGGCCGGCGACGCTGACGCGAAGGCCGGTTTTGCCGAGTGTCGTGTAACGCATGGTCTGCTCGCAAGTTGAGAAGTAAAGGGATCAGGCTTCCTGCACGACGGTATTGCGCAAAATGCCGACGTTGGAAACCTCGACTTCGAGCACGTCGCCTGGCTTCATCCAGGTCGGCGGCGTCTTGCCCATGGCCACGCCTTCCGGCGTGCCCGTGGCGATGATGTCGCCCGGCGCGAGCGGGAAAACGGCCGACACGTAGGCGATGATGGCCGGGATATCGAAGATCAAATCGTCGAGCCCGGTGTGCTGCACGCGGACACCATTGAGCCGCGTCTCAAGCTGCAGCTTGGACGGATCGGCGATTTCGTCGGCGGTCACCATATAGGGGCCGATACTGCCGGTGGTGGCGAAGTTCTTGCCGATCGCTAGCGAGCCCTTCATCTGGAAGTCGCGGATGCTGCCGTCGTTGAAACAGGTGTAGCCCGCAATGTGGCTGAGCGCCGCCTCGCGGCTGATGTGGCGGCCGCCTTTGCCGATGACGACAGCCAGTTCACCCTCGTAGTCGAAATCGTTGGAAATCTTGGGTCGCACGATATCGGCGCCATGCGCTACCAGCGAGCCGTGCAGGCGCAGGAACACGCTCGGCTGTTCCGGCAGCTTGCGACCCATCTCGAGGATGTGACCTTTATAATTGATACCGATACAGACGATCTTTTCCGCATCCGGCACCGGCGTCAGCAGCGTAGCATCGGCTAGTTTGTGATCGGGGGCGCCGCCCATGGCCGCGGCTTTCAATTCGGCCATAGCGCCGGCCACGAGCGCGGCGCGCAGCGTCGGATACTTCGTGCGCTTGCCGAGATCGATAATGTTGTCGCCCGACAGCGCGCCGTAGCTCGCCTTGCCGGCGGCAATGAAGCTCAACAATTTCATGATGGAATCCTTTGAAACCTAACTCTATTTTCGGCGGAAGGTGTCAGCCGACTTCAGTTCGCGGATCTTCCAGCCGGATGCACCCTTGCGCAGCAACGCCTTCGATAGCGCAACAGTGAGCGGCACGTTCATCGGCGCCGGCGGCGGCGCATCGGCCGGCTCCGCGGTGTGCTGATAAACAGTGAGATAAAATTGCATCGCGGCATTGTTGTCGTCCACGGCGTCCACCAGCGCATTGCTGATGACGTGACGTGTGCGGGCGCTCTTTGGACGCTCGGCCATCGCGGCGCGCACACCGGCCGGACCGGCAAGCTGCTTGCCCTGGCGGTGCCAAACGCCATCGTCGGCAAAGCTAGTGGCGACGCCTTCATAGTCTTTGCTGTCGAGGGCTGCCCACAGCTTGACGATGGCGCGCTCGGCGGCGCGTTCGACCGCGAACTGGGCGGTCTCGGACAAAGACATTCTTATTCTCCTGACAGGTGAAGCGTCAGTTGACGCCGTAGGTCGTGAACAGGTCGGGCGCGAAGTTCAGTCCGAAACCGGGGCCGGTCGGCACCGTCATCTCACCGTTCACGGGGATCGGCGGGTTTTCGAACATGCGCCAGGTCCATGGCATGTATTCGAGCAGCGTCGCATTCGGCACGGCCGCGATCAACGACACGTGGATTTCCGGAATGAGGTGACTGACCACCGGCAGATTGAAGGCCTCAGCCATGCCGGCGATCTTCATCCACGGCGTGATGCCGCCGGCGCGGAAAAGATCGATCATGACGATGTCGCAGGAGCGATGCGTCATCAGTTCCTGAAACGGCGCGATGTCGTACAGGCGTTCGCCGGCACAGATCGGCGTGTGCAGCGCCGCCGCGATCTCGGCGAGGCCTTTGTAGTCGTTGGCTACCGTCGGATCTTCGATCCAGCCGAGACCGACGTCCTCGATGCGGCTCAGAATGCCGATGGCTTCAGCGACACCCCAGCGTTCGTTGATATCGACCATCAGGTTGACGTTGGGACCGACGGCGTCGCGGATGATGCGAATACGCTCGATCTCCTGCGCCGGCGTCAGGCCGGGGACCGCCATCTGCGTCTTGATTTGCGTGTAGCCCTTCTTGACCAGCGCGTGCGCCGCCGGCGCGAGTTTATCGGTTGGCGTAGTGCGTACCAGTGCGCCGCTGGCGTAGGCCGGCACCTTGTCACGCAGGCCGCCGAGCAGCCGCGAGACGGGCTGGTTCAGCGCCTTGCCGCGGATATCCCACAGCGCGGTGTCGATGGGTGTCATCGCCAGCGTAGCGAGGCCGCCGGGGCCGCAATGGCTCGCTGCCGCGCGCATCTTCGAGGCGACCAGTTCGGGACGCAGCGGATCTTCGCCGGTGATGACTTCGCCAAGCAATTCAACGGCAAGTTTGAGAGCCGGCAGCAATCTGCCGCCGAAGCCGGTGACGCCGATGCCTTCGATGCCCTCGTCGGTCATCACCCGCACGGCGAGGAAGTCGCGTTGCATCATCGGCATCGGCGGCGCGTTAACGATCGGTTCTTCGACCGGAAAGCGGACGTGATTGACCTTGATCGATGTGATTTTCATGGAGGGCTCACCGGCTGGAAAAATAGGTCTATTCGACGCGCAATTTTTCGAGAAGCTTCAGGTCGGGCTCAACGCCGAGGCCTGGACCTTGCGGAACCTTGAGCGTGCCATTCTTGGGAACGTACCAGTCGCCGAACGGATCGTCCGCAAGGTCGACATAGAGCCGCTCGACGAACGGTGCGCGCGACAGCGCGGCGCTGAGATGCACAGTCGCGATCAGCGCGGGACCGAAATAGGCCGAGTGCGGCACCACAGCGACGCTGGCCTGGTTGGCCAAAGTGTAGATGTCCCGCACCACCGAAATGCCGCCGATCTTGGCGACGCTGGGCTGGATGAAATCCGCAGCGCGACATTCGATCAGGCGGGCAAAGTCGTTCGGCGTGAGAACGGTCTCGCCGATGGCGATCGGTACGCCGGTTTCGCGGGCGATGGCGAGTGCCGCGAAATCTTCCGGCGGCCACACCGGTTCTTCGATCCACTTCAAGCCGAGTTCGCGCAACGGCTCCATCTTCACCACGGCTTCCTGGAGCGTCCAGGGCGCGTTGACGTCAACCATCACCGGGCCGGCTTTGGCGTCGCGGGCGAGCTTTGCCGACGTGCTAATTTCGTCGTAGCCGGTTTCATGAATCTTGATGTCCGTGAAGCCGCGGCTCAGCGCCTGCTCGCAATAGTGCACAACCGCTTTGGTGTCGTTGTATTTCAGCAAGCTCGCGTAGGCCGGTACTGTCGTCATTCCACCGCCGCCGAGCAATTTATGGATCGGCTGGTTGGCGACCTTGCCGAGAATATCCCACAGCGCGATGTCGAGACCTGAAAGTGCATACATCACCGGACCGGCGCGGCCGATGCCGTAGGTCTTGCGGATCAGCGAGTTCATCAACTTGGAAATGTCGGTCGGATCGGCACCAATGCAGGCCGGCTCGATCAACGTCTCGATCAGCGACTTGGTGGCCTTCCAGACCCGATGCGGGAAAGCTTCGCCCCAGCCGACGATGCCCTCATCGGTCTCGACCTTGACCAGCAAGGTTTCAAACGAAGTCCGTGGCTCGCCGGCGAATTTCGGCTGAGGACCGCTGAGAATGAGTTGCTGCCGGTAAACGACACCAGTGACGCGCGTGATTTTCATTGGGGGACGAAACCGATCATGTTGAGAAAGTTTTTCTGCCGCACCATGTCTTCCGCGACAAAGTCGGAGAATGGCTTGGGCGGCAGGTAGGCGGGCTCCATGCCGAGACGATCGAGAAAACTGACCGCCTCGGGACTGTCCAAGGCTTTCTGGACTTCTTTGGCGATGCGTTCAATACGGTCGCGTGGCGTTTTCGCCGGCGCCCACAGGCCGAACCAGCCGACCAGATCCATTTCCTTGTAGCCGAGTTCCTGGAAGGTCGGCACGTTCGGCAGCGATGACGTGCGCTTGGGGCCGGTGAGCGCCAGCGCCTTCATCTTGCCGGCCTGCACCAGCGATTGCGCGGCGACCACAGCAAGCATGCCGGTGTCGATATTGCCGCCGGCGACGTCGGCACCGAAATTGCTGCCGGTATAGGGCACGCCCGTAATCTGGATACCGGCCATCTTCTTGAACAGTTCACCCGCGATGTGCGCGACGTTGCCGACGCCGGCGTGACCATAGGCGTACTTGCCCGGATTAGCCTTCGCCAGCTTGACGAATTCCTCCAGCGTATTGGCCGGGAAGTCGGGCCGCGTGATGAAGACGAGACCGGCCGTCCGTCCGACCATCGCCACCGGAATGAAGTCGTTGATGCTGTCGTAGGGCAGCTTGGCTTTGATGAACGGGTTCGACGTGTGCGAGAAGGAGCCGAACAAGAAGGTGTAGCCATCCGCCGGCTGGATCGCGACGTAAGCGGTGCCGACGATGCTGTTGGCGCCGGGTTTCATCTCGACGACGACCGGCTGACCGAGGCTAGGCTGCATCTTTTCGCCGAGAAAACGCGCGAAGCCGTCCGGAGAGGAGCCTGCCGAGAACGGCACAATGAAATGCACCGGTTTGTTCGGATAGTCCTCCGCAGCGGCCGCGCCGGTGAATAGCGATAGCGCGAAGATACCGGCAACAAGCGAGTGACCATGCCACGCCGGGCGTCGAGCCTGAGCCATGTTGCCCTCCCCAAAATGCCCCGATGTCATGCCCGGGGTCTATTGAGACGGATTGTCTGAGCTTCTGTTGCTTCTAACAAACAAAAACAATGGAAAAGGATTTTTGAAATTCCGAACGTGGCGTGCTGCGCACAAAAAAGCAGGCATCCAAGGGATGCCTGCTCAGTGGGTCTTGGGAGGTTATGGGGAATTATCGCGTTGCAGCAACGACTGGATTGGACAGCACGCCGATTTTCTCGACTTCGATCCGCACGGTGTCGCCAGGAACGGCGAGCATCGGGGGATCGTGATACATCCCCGGGCCCGGAGGCGAGCCGGTCGCCAGCACATCGCCCGGATCTAGCGGGAACACGCGCGACAACGCCGCAATGAACTGCTTGATGGTGAACAGCATCTCCGAGGTATGGGCTTCACACACGACCTTGTCGTTGAGATAGGACTTCACGGTGAGGTTCTGCGGGTCCGGGATCTCGTCCTTGGTCACCATCCACGGTCCCATCGGGCAGAAGGTTTCGTAGCCCTTCGAGATTGTCAGAAGTCCCTGTGCCTGCAGGCAGCGCGCCGAGACGTCGTTGATGATGGTGTAGCCGGCGACGTAATCCATCGCGTCGGCTTCCTCGACGTAATAGGCGCGCTTGCCGATGACGACGGTGAGTTCGCCTTCGATGTCGAGTTGCTTGACGATCTTGGGATAGATGACAGGCTTGCCCGGACCGGTGACGCTGTCATGATATTTGGCGAAGATATGCGGCATCGGCGGCGTGATGATCTTCTCGCCACGGGTCGCTCCTTCTTTGCGGAGTTCATCGAGGTGGCGGAGATAATTGCGGCCGCCCATCAGGATTTTACCGGGGCGGGGGACGGGCGCCATTACGTCAGCTTTGGCGAACGCAACGGTCGCGGCTTTTAACTCGCCTTTTTCGAATTTCGCGACGGCGTCTTTCACCTTCTGCATCGCACTGTCGCCGAGCATGAGAAAGGCGGTCATGTCGTCGGGGACGCCGCCTGCGCCCAGTAGCGCGTTCACGGCGACGATATTGTCGCCGACCACGGCACCGAGTTTGACGCCGCCGTCAGACCGAAATGAAACAAGTTTCATCGAGACTCCCTTTTTAGTTTTTTAAGTCTGCTGTGAGGCGAGCAGGCCAGCAAAAAGCCCAGCAAGACAAGCCCCGGCCGTTGACCGCGGGCGAAGCTCTTTTTTGGCCTTCGCGCCATAGTGAAGCATCGGCCGGATACGGCCAAATAGAAATTGTGGAAAATGATTTCGGGTTAACTGAACGGGCAGGCCGGAACGTCAGCGGGCGCCGTGCTGAATAACAAGCAGCAATAGAACCGTGCATGCCAGGATAAAAGACAGGCCCTGCCAGAACAGCAGCGGGTTGCGTTCCATCAGCGGCGTGAAAGCGGGGTCGAGGTATTTTGCGTTGGGGTATCGAATGTCGAATACGAATTCGGACAATTCCTCGTAGCGCTTGTACGGATCTATCTGAACCGCTCTCCTGAGCGCACCGTCAAGCCAGGCCGGAGTTTCGCGGTTTTCGTCGATCGCGGACTTGTATTTCAATTTCTTCTGTTGCGACCTCGATCGTGCGCGCGCGGCATGAGGGCCATACGGTAAATTGCCCGTCAACATCTGATAGGTGATGACACCGAGCGAAAACTGATCCGAACGGGGTGAGCCGCTCTCGCCCAGGAAGTATTCAGGCGCGGTGTACTGCACGGTGCCGAGAATATCGTTGTGGTCGGTGGGTGGGACGGCCTCGACCACGCCGGCGACTTTTACGGAGCCGAAATCGATGATCTTCACCGTCCCGGTTTTATCGATCATGACATTTTCCGGCCTGATGTCCTGGTGCAGCATCTCCATCCGGTGGAACGCACTTAAACCTCTAGCGATCTGCTCGACGATGGCGCGAACCGTTTCCAGATCAGGCTTAGGATTGTCGATCATCCATTGCGTTAGCGTCTGCCCCTCGATGTATTCCATGACGACATAGAGGTAGCTGCGTTTGCGGGACTGCAGACGGGGCTTGAGCACGTGCGGGCTGTTGATGCGCCGGGCAACCCACTCTTCCATCATGAAGCGCTTGAGGTAGGCGGGATCGTCGCGCAGGTCGATCGATGGAATTTTCATGACAACCAGAGCGTCGGTTTCAGTATCGACAGCGAGATAAATATGACTTCGGCTGCTGCCATGCATTTGCCTGACTATACGATAGCCATCCAAAATGGACCTCGCGTCCAGCAACGGTGGCGGTGGCAATTCGGCCGCGCGCTCGAAAACGTCGCTGGCCTCGCTGTCCGGCAATTCATCGACGCGCACGATCTGGATGGTCAGGTTGTCCGGGCTGCCGTTGCTGTATGCCCCATACACAATCGCCTTGGCTGCGCTATCGAGATCCTTCGCGTTGCCATTGATTGCACTAACGATAAAGCGGGCACTCACATGGTCGTGGACACCGTCCGTCGTGAGAACAAAGACATCGCCTTTTTCGACCTGGAGCGTCCGGTAGTCGATTTCGAGCTGCGGCGTAACGCCCATGGCGCGGCTGAGATAGCTTTGTTCCGATGAAATGACGACCCGATGGTCTTCGGTCAACTGCTCGAGAGCATTGCCGACGACGCGATAGATTCGGGAATCGCCGACGTGAAAAAGGTGCGCCGTGGTGGACTTGATGACGATTGCGCTCAGCGTGCAAACATATCCTTTGTCCTTGTCGTAAAGGTGCCGACTTTGCCGGGTCTGCGAATTCAACCAGGAGTTCGTCGCGGCCAGCACGCGCTGGGCTGACGTTTTGACCGACCATGCCTCCGACGTGCAGTAATAGTCGGTGAGGAAGCTCTTGACCGATGACTCGCTGGCGATCTGGCTGACATCGCTGCTGCTGATGCCGTCCGCCAGCGCGACGGCGACGCCCTTCATGCCGAGCAGCGGCTCTTCCGGAATCAAGACGCCGTGAAAGTCCTGATTGGTCTCCTTGCGACCTTTATCAGAATATTGCCCGGCCGATATTGTCAGCTTGCGCGGCATCAACGGCACCAAAGAAAAAGGGCCTCGTCCTGGAGTGGTCGAGGCCCTTGGAGATTACATCAAATCAAACCATCGCGCGCTTCGGCGCCGTCCGTACGTGCGTGGCGTACAAGGTCAGACCGGTGAAAGCGAGGCCGCCGACCAGATTGCCGAGAACGGTCGGGATCTCGTTCCAGAACAGGTAGTCGACCACGGTGAATTTGCCGCCCAGCAGCAGCCCCGCCGGGAACAGAAACATGTTCACGATCGAATGCTCGAACGTCATGGCGAAGAACAGCATGATCGGCATCCACATGGCGATCACCTTGCCGGGCACCGTGGTGGAGATCATCGCGCCAACCACGCCTGCTGACACCATCCAGTTGCAGAGCATGCCGCGGATAAACAGCGTCAGCATGCCGGCGGCACCGTGGGCGGCGTAGCCTACCGTGCGGCTTTCGCCGATGTGGCCGAGCGCGACACCGACCTTGTCCGGCGCCTCGGAAAAACCGAAGGTCGTCACGATTGCCGCCATTACTGCGACCGTGAAAGCGCCGCCGAAATTGCCGACAAACACGAGGCCCCAGTTGCGCAGGACGCCGCCGATCGTCACGCCTGGACGCTTATCGATCAGGGCGAGCGGACACAGAACGAACACGCCCGTCAGCAGGTCGAAGCCGAACAGATAGAGCATGCAAAAGCCGACCGGGAACAGAAGCGCTCCGATGAGCGGAACGCCGGTGTTCACACTCATCGTGACGGCGAACCAGGCGGCCAATGTGAGCATGGCGCCGGCCATATAGGCACGGATAATCGTGTCTCTGGTCGACATGAAGATCTTGGATTCCCCTGCGTCGATCATCTTGGTGACGAATTCTGAAGGTGCGAGATAGGCCATTATTGTTTCCTTGGTTTTGGCTGAATAAAAGTCTGTTAGGCGGTTGAGGCTTCTTTGTTTGGGTCAGTCGATGTCGATCACGCGACGCGTCCGATGCTTGCGCTCTGCACGGCTTCTGAACCGATGAAGATCGTTCCGCTGTCGACCTTGAGCGGAATGGTCCGGACCTGACCCTCGTCGGCGCCTTGCGCCTTGCCGGTCTCGAGGCTGATCACCCAGTTGTGCAAAGGGCAGGTGACGGAGCGGCCGTGTACGATGCCCTGGCTCAACGGGCCGCTTTTGTGCGGACACTTGTCGTCGAGCGCGAACACTTCCTGCTCAGCCGTGCGAAACAGTGCGATGCATCCGCTTGCGGTGCGAACGAGCCGCGCACCGCGCACGGGAATGTCCTCGAGTTGGCAGACTTTGATCCAGGTCTTTGCGTCCGCCGTCATTGTGCGGCCTCGTACAGCCTGAAATCGGCCAGCGGCATGAACTCATGCGCATCCTTGCCTGCGACCCGCTCGGCCCACGGATCCTGCTGCGCGAACTTCTGCGAAAAGACGAAGCGATCATAGAGCGCACGGCGGCGCTCCGGCTCGTTCATGATCTGCTGGCGGATCGTGTCGAGCCCGACGCGCTTGGCCCACTTGTAGATGCGCTCGAGGTAGCGTCCTTGCTCGCGGTAGAGCTGTGTGAGTGCCGCGATGGCCTCGATAACCTCGGCCTCGGTCGTGACATGCCCGAGCACATCGGTGCCCTTGATGTCGAGGCCGGCGGCGCCTGCGAAGTGAATGTCGTAGCCAGAGTCGACGCAAATGACGCCGACATCCTTGCATGTCGCTTCGGAGCAATTGCGCGGGCAGCCCGAGACGGCCATCTTGACCTTGGCTGGCGTCCACGAGCCCCACATGAACTTCTCGATCTTGACGCCAAGCCCGGTCGAATCCTGCGTGCCGAAGCGGCACCAGTCGGTGCCGACACAGGTCTTTACGGTTCGCAGTCCTTTGGCATAGGCGTGGCCCGAGACGAGACCGGCATCGTTGAGATCGGACCAGACGGCCGGCAAATCCTCTTTCTTGACGCCCAGCATGTCGATGCGCTGGCCGCCAGTGACCTTCACGGTCGGAATTTTGAATTTGTCGATGACGTCGGCGATGGCGCGCAGCTCGCTGGCCGTCGTCTGGCCGCCCCACATGCGCGGCACCACCGAGTAGGTGCCGTCCTTCTGGATGTTGGCGTGGACACGTTCGTTGATGTAGCGCGACTGGCTGTCGTCGACGTATTCGCCGGGCCAGGTGCTCAACAGATAATAGTTGAGAGCCGGGCGGCATTTGGCGCAGCCGCACGAGGTCGTCCACTCGAGCTCCTGCATCAGCTGTGGAATTGATTTCAGGCTCTTGGCGACGATCAACCGGCGCACGTCGTCATGGCCGAGGCTTGTGCAGGCACACATCGGCTGCACGGCGGATGGATTGTAGGCATCGCCGAGCTGGGCCTGCAGCAACTGCTCGACGAGGCCGGTGCACGAACCGCACGACGCGGAGGCCTTGGTGTGAGAGCGCACATCATCGAGCGTTTTGAGTCCGAGTCCTGCGATCGCTCCTGTAATGCGGCCTTTGCAGACGCCGTTGCAGCCGCAGATTTCGGCATCGTCGGGAAGGGCTGCGACCGCGGCCGCCGGGTCGAGCGGAATGCCGCCCTGGTAGCTCTGGCCGAAGATCAGCGTCTCGCGCATGTCGGCGACGTCGGTCTGACGTTTGAGATGATCGAAGAACCAGGCGCCGTCGGCAGTGTCGCCATACATGACGACGCCGATGATGCGGTTGTCTTTCAATACGACGCGGCGATAGAGGCCGCGGGCGGCATCGCGCAGTACGATTTCTTCGCGGTCCTTGGCTTCGGCGAAGTCACCGGCCGAGTAGAGCTGGATACCGGTGACTTTCAGCTTTGTGGCGGTGGCGGTCGCCTTGAAGCTTGCGGCTGCATCGCCGGCGAGCTGGGCGGCCACGACGCGGGCCATGTCGTAGAGCGGCGCGACGAGGCCGAAAACCTGGCCCTCGGCCTCGACGCATTCGCCCAGGGCGAAAATGTCGGGGTCCGACGTGTGCATCGTGGCATTGGTGACGATGCCGCGGTTGACGGTCAGGCCGGCGTTTTTGGCGATGTCGATATTGGGCCTGATGCCGACAGCCATCACGACGATATCGGCCGGCAGCATCGTGCCGTTGTCGAGCTCTACGGCTTCGACTTTCCTGGTGCCGTGAATGGCCTTGGTATTGGCCTTGGTGACGACGCGAATGCCGCGCGCCTCGATCGCGCGCTGCAGCAGGTGGCCGGCGGCCGGGTCGAGCTGGCGCTCCATCAAGGTCGGCATCAGATGCACGACCGTGACGTCCATGCCCTGTTCCTTGAGACCCGCGGCGGCTTCAAGCCCAAGCAGACCGCCGCCGATGACCACCGCATTGCCGCGCGACTTGGCGGCGAGCAGCATCGCCTGCACATCGTCGAGATCGCGGTAGGTGAGCACGCCGGGAAGTTTATGGCCGGGCACCGGGATGATGATGGCGTTCGATCCGGTGGCAATGATGAGCCGGTCATACGGCACAGTGATTGTCGGCTCGCGCGGCGCGAGCCCGGTCGCCGAGGGAGAAAACTCCGCCGTCACCGACTTGGCCGTCCGGTTGATGCCTGTCACCTTGGCGCCTTTGTAGAGCGTGACGCCGTGCTTGATGTACCAGCCGTCGCCATGGATCACGATTTCCTCGAACGACTTCTCGCCCGACAAAACCGGTGACAGCATGATGCGGTCGTAGTTGACCCGCGGCTCCGCGTTGAAGATCGTGACCTCGTAGGCCTCGGGCGCCGTCTCGAACAACAGATCGAGCGCACGGCCCGGCGCCATGCCGTTGCCGACGATCACCAGCTTCTGTTTCAGCGTCATCCCGCCCTCGGTTCCGTGCGCGTTCAATACGAAGAATGCCGACGAAGGCGCGTGCCCCGACGGCGTCATGACAAATGTTGAATGCGGGCCGGCGCTGGCCCTGCTTCAAGCTTCGAATGTGTGGATTCCGATCACCTGGATGCACGTCGCAGCGCTATTGGCGCGACATCGAAGCGTGCACTCGGCGCCCCACATTGGGCGCATGGGCCGGAAGAATGGTCGGCGTTGACCGATAAGGTCGATGCAACCCTTATGCCAGAACGAAGTGGAACGAACGCTTTACAAAAGAGCCCGTGTTTACTGCGTTCCTGACGCGTATCGCGCGTTTGGACGGTCGCGCCGTGGCAAGTGAAGGCGCCCCCGATGCACGGCCTGCGGTCATGTTGCCTAGAATCTATGCATATCTTGTTCTGCCATTTGTTATATCAGCGGGGTCTCTTCCTCTTGCCGCGTGACAACAATGACTGCGCAAACGCCACGACTTCTCAAAGCCTTTGCTGCGATCGACGCTGCCAACAGCGCCGATCCAAAGAGCGTGGACTTGGACGGAGTGCAGCGGCCGGCCAATCTGATTTACGGGATGCGCATGTCGGCCGAGTTGGAAACGTTTGCATCGGACGCTTCCGAACCGCTGCGCATCGCGGCGCGCGGCCAGCACATCGAGCGCTGGATCATCCCGCGCGCGCAGTATCCGATGGACCGGCAGGGTTACCACCGTTGGCGGCTCGCGCTGCGCGATCATCATGCGGCGCGGCTCTCGGCCATTCTCGCTGATCTCGGCTACGATCCGGCAACGATTGCGCGTGTCGCTTCCATTGTGCGCAAGGAGCGGCTGAAGGATGACGACGAAGTGCAGATGCTGGAAGACGTCATCTGCATCGTCTTCGTCAAATACGAGCTGGCGGGGTTCGCCGGCAAATATACCGACGACGACGTACGTCTGGCAGACATCCTCGCCAAGACCTGGCGCAAGATGTCAGAGCGCGGACACCAGGCCGTGCTGGCCATTCCTCCTGTGCCGAACGTCGTACGTCTGCTGAACCAGGGCCTCGATCGGCTGAAGCCGGCGAGTTGACGTCGTTGATTTAGCAACAGCACAAAATCTACTTCAAATTCAGCTATGCATTCTATTTCGGTTGACGGCGGTGCGCCGTCAACCCCAGAAGTTCAAGTGTCGTTTCGCCCGCTTGCAGCTGCTTCATGGTCACGGCTTCCTTTTCGGTGCGCTTGCGTGCGCCTTCCAGGGTCCGTGCGACATGGGCCTGCGGAATGGCCAGCACGCCGTCCGCATCCGCCACCACAAGATCGCCTGGCGCGATAGCAACGCCGGCGATGACGATCGGTTCGCCGACGGACGGTGCGTGGAATTTCACCGTTCCGCGCATCCCGATGCCCCGGGAGAACGCCGGAAACTTGCGCCGCTCAAGCGCATCGATGTCGCGGACGCCGCCGTCGATGACCAGTCCGGTAACGCCGCGCGCTTGTGCGGCAACGGCGAGGACCTCACCCCAATAACCGGCAACATAGCCGGATGCGTCTGCCACCAGCACATAACCACGTGACACCGCATCGAGGGCGATGTGGATCGCCAGGTTGTCTCCAGGGGCACAGCGCAATGGATAGGCTGGGCCTGCGACCGCGGCGCCAGACCAGACCGGCCGGATGTTGTAGTCGAGCGCGCAAGGCAGAGCGGATGCTTCGCACAACGTGGACGTTCCGTGGCGCAGCAACTCGTCGATGATGTCGTGGTACGGGGTCATCTGGCCAATCCGATCTGGGGGAGGGGCTGCATTACGTTGCTGCGACTCAACCTTTGTCTAAGACTTTCTATGCGATACGCCGATACGAGAAACGTATAGCTAAATCAGTGGGCCGGTTCTCGTTTGCGCGAAGCTTTTTTCAATACCGGTATTTTCTCCATCTCGGTCCCCAAGTCGATAGCGATTTGAACAATCGAGGGGACGACATCCTTCCTTCGCGTCGGATCCCAAGCGGCGGCAATGGTGACTACTTCTATTTTTTCGATGAGCGGCCTGAATACGACGTCACCGCCGCCGAACCGCATCGAGCGGCTCGGAACCAAACCGATCGCGTCGCCACAACCGACAAAGGCGATCTGGGAGACAACCGATCTGACTTCATAGACGACGCGCGGCGAAAATCCCACGTCCCGGCATGCGCTAACAACCTGGTCAAAGAAACTCGGGCTGACGCGTCGCGGCGACAGCACCAGGCTTTCCTTCGCAAGCTCCGCCAGCGCGATACGATCGTGCCTGGTGAGACGGTGATCGACTGGCAACACGACAACCAGGTGATCTTTGACGATGGGCCGTATCTCAAGCGCGCTGACTGGCTGATCGAAGCGCGCAAGGGCAATATCGATGGCGCCATTTTGTACGGCAGAAAGTGCGCTGGCGCTGTCCATCTCCGAAAGCGTAAGCGAAAGATGCGGATAGCGTTGCTTTGCGATGCGCGTCAGCTTTGGCATGATGTCGAAGATGGCGGCATTGACCGCGCCGATCGTCACCGACGTGTCGCGGCCCTGGCGGGCATCGAGCACTTCCAGCTGCAGCCGTTGCGCATGCTCCATAAAGCGTTGCACCGGGCCGAGAATCTCGCTGCCCTCCTTGGTCAATCGCACGCCCTGTCGCGAACGCTCGAACAGCTTGACGCCCAGCGACTGTTCCAAAACCTGGATCTGCTGGCTCAGCGGCGGTTGCGACATTCCCAGACGCTTTGCCGCCTTGCCGAAGTGGCGCTCTTCGGCAACCGCCAGGAAGTACCAAAAGTGCCGTAACAGCCGGAAATCGATCATTGGATATGCTCCAGATATGAGCGTTTCATGCGGTAACTACGAACGAAATGTTGCATTGCGGCGTCATCGTCTGCAGGCATGACGTTTCTCATATCAAACCATGAGCCTAATCGGAATGGACTTGGAAAGCCCAATTTCGCTCAATGACGGCCAGCGGTCTCTAAACCATCAAGGTCCCCGGCAACTGCCGGAAGGGAAGGCCGCGGGAGGAAGCGATGTTGAACAAATTCAACGCGTGCACGCGCGGCGGTTTGGCTGTCGCTGTGGCGATCGCGGCTTTCGCAGGCAGCCTAAGCCTTGCTAATTCACAATCGAAATATCCGGAGAAACCGGTTCGCATCATCTTGCCGTTCGGTCCAGGGGGCGTCGCCGACGTCACAATGCGGCTGGTGGCGCAAAAGCTCACCGAGCGGCTGGGACAGAACTTCCTGGTCGACAATCGTCCGGGAGCCGGCGGAATTGTTGCCGCCAAAGCCACGCTGTCGTCTCCTCCGGATGGCTACACTTTTTATCTCGGCGGCAACGGTACCGCGATCAGCCAGACGCTGTTCAAATCGCTGCCGTACAACGTCTTGACCGACTTCGCACCGGTCACGGCCTTGGCACAATTCGACATGCTGCTGGCGACAAAGGCGGACTCGCCTAATGACTCGGTGCAGAAAGTCGTCGCTTATGCCAAAGAAAATCCGGGCAAACTGAATTTTGGTACCGTTGCTACCGGCAGCACACAGAACCTTTCGGCGGAGCTATTCAAATTGCTGACCGGCGTAGACGCCGCGGTCGTTATTTTCAGGACCACGCCCGATCTTGTAACGGGGATCATTCGCGGCGATATCGATGTAGGCTTCGACTTCTTTGCGGCATTCCGGCCGATGATCGAGAGCAAACAGCTCAAGATCATCGCTACATCCGGTGAGCACCAGAATGCTCATCTGCCGGGTGTGCCGACGGTCAAGGACAGCGGCTATCCCGACTATCTGGTGACGAGCTGGAATGCGCTGCAAGCGCCGGTCGGCATCTCTCCTGCCATCGTCCAAAAAATAAATGAGGAAGTGAACATCGTATTGGCCATGCCCGACGTGAAGGCCCGGATGGCCGACCTTGGCCTCGAGCCGATGATCGGTACGCCGGCGCAAATGCGCGAGCGCATGGCGGGCGACATCAAGAAATGGGCCGTCGTCATCGAAAAGGCCGGAATTCCAAAACAATAATTCTGTCGTGAAGAAAGGCTCTACTTGTGAACGTCCAGGAAAAAAGCAGCAAAGTGCCGACAGGCTCCAACCGGCCGCGGCTCAAGACCGCCATCGGCACCTACGGCCACACCGCCGCCGTCAAGGACGGCAGCATCCCGATCGACGGCGTGGATGCCGACATGATCGAGGTGAAACCGATCATCGGCGCATTCCGCCGCATGGTGCGGGATCTTGAATTCGATATCTGCGAGATGGCGCCGACCACCTATATGATCGCGCGCGCCTTGGGCGCGCCCTATATCGCGCTTCCCATTTTTATCATGCGCCGCTTCCATCACGGCGGCTTCATCGTGCGTCCCGACGCCAACATCAGAACGCCGAAGGATCTTGAAGGAAAGAAAGTCGGCGTCCGCGCCTATTCGGTCACGACCGGCGTCTGGACGCGTGGCATCTTTGTCAACGAATACGGTCTGGATTCTTCCAAGGTAACTTGGGTTGTCGACGACGAGGAGCACGTCACCTCGCTCAAGCTGCCGCCCAACGTCATTCACGCGCCGGAAGGCAAGTCGCTGCAGAGCATGATGGCTTCGGGCGAGATCCAGGCCGGCTTTACCGGTCCGGCCGGCGTCGGCCGCGCCGGCCCGCCGATCGGCAACTGGGACATGAACGCGCCGACGGGTGGAGATGCGGGCACCTATCCCGAACTCCTCGATAACGTCGAGCAGGTTGAATTCGACTGGTTCCGCCGCACCGGCATTTACCCGATCCACGGGCTCATCGTCGTGAAGGATGAACATCTTAAGCGTCATCCGTGGCTGGCGCGTTCGCTGATGGATGCCTTTGTCACAGCAAAGAAGCCTTATCTCGAAGGCCTTAAACTCGGCCGCGGCGACAGTCCCGAGGACAAGCGCTATCGCGGTTTCTTCTCCTTGATGAGCGATCCGCTGCCCTATGGCATGGCGGCAAACCGCCCCAGCATCGATGCCCTGGTAACTTACGCGCTGCAGCAGAAGCTGATCCCGGCGCGGCCGCAGCTCGATCAAGTTTTCGTCGACATCGATCCGTAATCCCGCAATTCAAACGCAAGAGTGACCAGCATGTCGTCCATTATCGATATTCATCCCCACATCGTTTCGCCCGACACCAAGGCCTATCCGCTCGATCCGCTGGGTGGCACGCAATCGACCTGGTCGACCGAGCGTCCGACCACCTATGACGATCTGCTACGCGCAATGGACGAGGCTGGTGTCGCCAAGGCTGCGATCGTTCATTCATCGACCGCTTACGGCTATGACAACAGTTACGTCGCCGACGCCGTGAAGGCCGTGCCGTCGCGCTTTACGGGTGTCTATTCGATCGACGTGACCGCGCCGGACGCCGTGAAGACCTTCGACTACTGGCTGACACGCGGCTGCACCGGAATGCGCTTGTTCACCACGGGCAGCACGTTGCCCGATCAGGCCACTTTTTTTGCAGACCCGAAGTCCTACCCATTCTGGGAGCATGCGGCGGCCACGAATATCCCGGTCTGCATGCAGATGAAGCTGGAGGGCATCCCACTGCTGCGCGGAATCATGGACAAATTCCCCAAGGTGACGATGATCCTCGATCATCTGTCGCGCTCGTCGCCCGCCGATGGTCCTCCGTACAAGAGCGCGGAAGAATTTGTCGCGCTGGCCAAATACAAGCAGGTTTACCTCAAGATCACGCCGATCAACGTGCAGCCGAAGTCCTGGGGTAAAGGCGATCCGGCGAGTTTCTTCGGCAAGATGGTCGACGCCTTCGGCGCCGACCGAATCGCCTGGGGCTCCAATTTCCCGAACTCGATCGGTACGATGAAGGAAATCCTCGGTCACGCGCAAAAGGCTTTTTCCTTCGCCAAGGCAAGCGACCAGGATTGGATCTTCGGCAAGACCGCGCAGGTGCTTTACCCGACCCTGAAGGACTGACCGCCACCAATGTCCGGCCGCAAAACACTCAAGACGTTGATCGGTACTTATCCGCACACCGCGCCGGTGAAATCCGGCGCGGTGAAGTCGGACCGCATCGACTTCGCCTTTACCGAGATCGTTCCGGTGTGGGACGGCTTCAAAGGCATGATCCGCGAAGACCGCTACGATGTCTCGGAGATGGCGGTCGTCACCTATTTGATAGCCAAGGCACATGGCAAGCCGCTGGCGCTTCTGCCGGCAGCGATGATCGGACGCTTCCAGCACCCTTACGCCATATACAACGGATCCAAAGGCACGATGCGGCCGTCAGATCTCAACGGCAAGCGCGTCGGCATCCGTTCCTTCACCACCACGACCGGCGCCTGGATCCGCGGTATTCTCGCCAATGACTACGATGTCGATCTCGACAGCATCGAATGGGTGACCTTCGAAGACCCGCACGTCGCGGAATACAAGGACACGACCAAGCGTGCCCCCGAAGGCAAAAAGATCGTTCCGATGCTGCTGGAGGGCGAACTGGACGTCGTTCTCGGTGAGACCTCGAACGATCCCCGCGCGCGGCCTTTGTTCGGCGATCCGCAAGCCGAAGCCAGGCTTTGGTATGCTAAGCAAAAGGCGGTGCCGATCAATCATCTCATGGTGATGCGGACGGCCGATGTGAAAGCCGACCCGGAGACCGCGCGCGAAGTCTATCGCGTTTTGCTGGAGGGCAAGCGGATCGCCGGCTTAGCATCCGATCCGGACTCGCTGCCGTTTGGCATCGAAGCCAATCGAGCGAGTCTTAAATTGATCGGCGAATACGCCTATCAGCAGAAGCTCATCCCCAATCGCATTTCGGTCGACGATATGTTCGCGGAAACGCGCGACATTCTCGGCGGCTAAACCAACGCCTCGATATTACACGCTTTAACAGGACTGCTGCCATGATCATCGACTGCCACGGTCACTACACCACCGAACCGCAACAACTCCACGATTTCCGCAAGAAGCAGACAGAGGCGGCGAGTAAGCATCAGCAGCTTGCGCCCGGCGATCTCAAGATCACCGACGACCAGATTCGCGAAAGCCTCGAAGGCGCGCAGCTGAAGTTTCAGCGTGAGCGCGGCACCGACCTGACGATTTTCTCGCCGCGCGCCGCCGGCATGGGCCACCACATCGGCGATGTGGAGACCAGCATCGAATGGTCGAGGCTCTGCAACGACCTGATCCATCGCGTCTGCACGCTGTATCCGCGCAATTTCATCGGTGTCTGCCAGTTACCGCAGTCGCCGGGCGTGGCGCCATTTGAATGCGTGGCCGAACTGGAGCGCTGCGTCACCCAGCTCGGTTTCGTCGGCTGCAACCTCAATCCTGATCCGTCCGGCGGTTTCTGGAAAACCAAGTCGCTGGCCGACCGCGAATGGTATCCGCTCTACGAGAAGATGGTGGAGCTCGATGTGCCGGCCATGATCCACGTCAGCGCCTCGTGCAACGCCTGTGTGCACGGCACCGGCGCGCATTACATCAACGGCGACACGACCGCATTCATGCAGCTCATTACTGCGGACCTGTTCAAGGATTTCCCGACGTTGAAATTCATCATTCCGCATGGCGGCGGCGCGGTGCCCTATCATTGGGGCCGCTATCGCGGGCTGGCGCTCAACAACGGCAAACCGGAGCTGACAGAGCATTTGCTGAAGAACGTGTTCTTCGACACCTGCGTCTACCATCTGCCCGGCATCGAATTGCTGACCAAAGTCATTCCGATCGAGAACATCCTGTTCGCATCGGAAATGGTCGGCGCGGTGCGCGGCATCGACCCGATGACCGGTCACGAATTCGACGATACGAAGAAATACGTCGACAAGGTGTCGTGGCTCAGCGCGGCCGACAAGGCAAAGATTTTCTCCGGCAATGCGCTGCGCGTCTACCCGCGTCTTGGCGCGCGGCTCAAGGCAGCCGGCCTGTCGGCTTAGTTCGCAAGAAAAGTGACCCTCATGTCAAAAGTGAATTTGTTCACGCTGCTCGGCAGCTACCCGAACACATTGCCGATCAAGGAAGGCAAGGTGCCTTCCGATCTGGTTGAGTTCGAGTTCGCCGACGTTAAGGTTGCGAACAAAGGGTTCAAGCCACTGGTCCGCGAGGCCAAATTTGACGTTGGCGAACTGGCGATCGTCACGTTCCTGCAGGCCAAGGCTTTCAACAAGCCTTACGTGCTGATGCCAGTTTCTGTGGTGGCGCGCAGCCAGCACCATACGCTCGCTTATAATCCGGAACGGGGCGAACTGACGCCGGGCGGTCTGGCCGGCAAGCGGGTCGGCATTCGCGCCTACAGCGTTACGACGGGCGTCTGGGTGCGCGGCGTCCTGAAAGAGCAGTACGGCCTCGATCTCGACAAGGTGCACTGGGTCACGTTCGAGGATCCGCACGTCGCCGAATACACCGATCCGCCGACAATGGAGCGGGCGCCCGCCGGCAAGGACATGGCGCAGATGCTGCTCGACGGCGAACTCGATGCGGCCGTCGTCGGCGACAAGCTGCCCGATCCGAAACTCAGGATGCTGATTCCGGACAGCGAGAAGGCGGCTGCGGATTGGGCCGAGAAGCACGGCAACCCGATCAATCATATGTTGGTGGTCCGCAGCGAACTGTCGCGCACGCGCCCCGATGTGGTGCGTGACGTGTTCCGCATCTTCAAGGAAAGCCGCGATATTGCCGCGCGCGCCGGCGACAAAAGAGCGGCTCAGCTGCAATTCGGGCTGGAGGCCAACCGCCTGGCGCTGGAGTCGATCATCGACATCTGCGTCGACCAGAAGCTGATCCCGCGGCGCTACAACGTTGAGGAACTATTCGACGATACGACGCGATCCTTGGCTTGATATTTTAAAAAAGAGGGAGGGGCGACATGATCGATAGAATCGAGCGGCGTGAATTTCTGACAGGGTCGGCTTTACTCGCGGGCGCGGCAGCGGTTGGAACGTTTACTGCTGTCGGGGAAGCTTCGGCGGCGTCGGTCGCAACGCCAGTGTCATACCAGGTCAATGGCAGGCCCTTCGAGGGCATGATCGTTTACGACGACAGCGTGAAGACGAAGCGGCCGGTACTTTTCATGCAGCCAGATTGGATGGGCGTCGACGCTGATAACATCGCGCAGGCGCACCTTCTCGCCGGCAAGGACTATGTGGTGCTGATGGCCGACATGTTCGGTCAGGGCTATGCGACCAAGACCAAGACGAGGCCGGAACTGTTTGCTGCCGTGAACGGGCTGCATGACAACCTGCCTTTGACGCTTGCCTGCGGCGGGACCGCCTACGACACACTGTTTTCCGAGGCGAACAAGCGCGGCCTTGTCGAAACCGGTAAGACGGTCGCGGCCGGCTACTGCGCGGGTGCCGGTTTCATGCTTGAACAGGTGCGCGCCGGAGCGGATTTCAAGGCGGTCGTCGCTTTCCATGTCACCAACCCGAACCCGTCGGTGGCCGGCACGCCTTGCAACATCAAGGGCCGGGTGCTGGCGATCCACGGCTCTGCCGACGCGGTGACGCCGAAGACCAAGATGGATGCGCTCGCCGAAGAACTCACCCAAGCCAAGGTCGATTGGCAGGTGATGACGATCGGCGGCATGGCGCACGGGTTGAACGACAAGCAGCGGCGCAAGGCCTATATGCTGATGCACGACTTCTTCACCGAGACGCTATAAGCGACGATCTTCTCCGACGCATCGCGTTGGCGGGCACGGCCGAATGCATGCGGACCTTAGGTGAGTCGTTATCTGGACAAGTTCGTCAGAATCCGGTTTCCCGCAATTAGTTAAAAAGCTTCCGCGGAAATGAAGATCCGACACAATAAGAGTGTGCGTCCCTAAAGGTTCGGTGGTTGCACTCCGCGCACCACTTTCTACAATCGCCATCCCCGTGATCTCAGCGAGATAGTCCGGAACATCCATGAAGAAGTCTCAACCATTGATCGGCATCATCGGCGCCGGAATAGGCGGTCTCGCGGCTGCAGCAGCGCTGCGCGCGCGGGGCTTGAATGTGCGCATCTTCGAACAGACGTTGAAGTTCGCGCGCGTCGGCGCAGGCATCCAGATGACGCCCAACCCGATGAAGGTGCTGCATGCACTCGGCGTCGAGCCGGAACTGCGCCGCATCAGCTTCGAGCCCGTGTCCGGCCTCAACCGCGAATACGATTCCGGCGCGGTGACTAACGAGTTGCCGCTACGGACCGCAATCGAGTCCCGCTACGGCGCACCATATCTCTGTGTGCACCGCGCTGACCTGCACACCGTCATCAAGAACGTCGTGCCGAATGAGTTCATTTCTTTTGGACGCAAACTCGCCGGCATCGAACAAGACGCGTCGTCGGTGACACTGACCTTCACCGACGGCGCAACCGAGACGGTCGACGCACTGATCGCCGCCGATGGCGTTCATTCTATCGTGCGCGATGCCATGCTCGGCAAGGAAGAACCGCGCTTCACGGGCCGCGTCGCCTACCGCACGACGTTTCCGGCTTCGCTACTCGGCGACAGGCAGATCGCGCCGTCGCGCACCAAGTGGTGGGGGCCCGATCGCCACATTGTCATTTATTACGTCACCGCGAACCGCGACGAAGTCTATTTCGTGACCAGCCAGCCGGAGGATGCGGGCTGGATGACGCGTGAATCCTGGTCAACCAAGGGCGACGTGAAGTTGTTGCGAGATTCGTTCTCCGCCTTCCATCCGGAAGTGCGGCACGTGCTCGACTCCTGTCCTGAAGTCTATAAGTGGGCCTTGCTCTCTCGCGATCCGCTGCCGCGCTGGAGCGAGGGGCGGGTAGCGCTGCTCGGCGACGCCTGTCATCCGATGCCGCCTTACATGGCACAAGGTGCGGCCCAGGCTCTCGAAGATGCAATCGTGCTGGCGCGTTGCCTCGACGGCATCGAGCCTGAGGGTTTTGCAGCGGCATTCCAACGCTACGAATGGAATCGCAAACCGCGGGCGAGCCAGATTCAGCAGATGTCTGGCAAAAATACCTGGATGCAACACAACACCAATCCCGACTGGGTCTATGGTTACGACGCTGTGACGGCGCCGCTGACCGACAGCCCGGTCGATCCGGTGGTCAAAATTGCGTCCTGACGAAGCGCACCTTCAAACAAAAAACTTCAAGAAACGGCGGGAGGAAATGAGGATGTGGCAGAGGACGTGGCGGTCCGCCGCCATGCTGACAGTTGTTGCGGCATTGACTGGTGTCGCGGGGCCGCCGGCGTCGGCGCAAACCTATCCCTCCCGCACGGTGACGATTGTCGTTCCGTATCCGGCTGGCGGCCTCGGTGACATTCTGCCGCGCGCGATGGCGCAGGTCCTGCAGGAGCAGACCGGGCAGACCTTCATCGTCGACAACCGGCCTGGTGCAACGCAAGCACTCGGCACCCGCTACGCGGCGCACGCAGTTGCCGACGGCTATACGCTCTTGTTTGGCAGTGTGACGAGCCTGGCTCTCAACCCAATCCTGAAAAAAGATCTGCCTTACGACCCGCTCAAGGACTTCGAACCGATCGCGCTGACCTACATCTCGCCGATGTACCTCGTCACGCGTCCTGACCTGAAGATGAATTCGGTCAAGGACCTGATCGCGCTGGCCAGGGCCGAACCAAAGAAGCTCAATTATTCCTCCGGCGGCGTTGGCTCTTCGTCGCATTTCGCGGCCGAGCTATTCAATACGATGGCGGGCACGTCGATGACGCACGTGCCATATGCCGGTACGGGTCCGGCGATCCGCGATACGATGGCAGGTATCGTCGACCTGACGTTCACCGGTTCCGGCATGTCGTATGCCAAACAGGGCCAGGTGAAGGCATTGGCGACGACCGGCGCGACACGCTCGCAAGCGGCACCTGAGCTCCCAACACTCGCGGAATCTGGACTCGCCGGCTACGAGGCGAGCATCTGGTTCGGCTTTCTGGCGCCAGCCGGCACACCGAAACCGATCGTCGATAAACTCTATGCCGAGATGAAGAAGGCCGTCGATTCAGGTGCCCTGCGCGAAAGATTGCGGGCGGCCAACGACGAGATTGAACTGGTGGCCAAGCCGTCTCAGGAATTTCGCGCCTTCATCGGCCAGGAGATCGAGCGCTGGCGCGGCGTGACAAAGGCCGCCGACCTCAAGCCGCAATAAGCTGGGACGAGCGCACCAAACACAGTCAGTTGCTCCCTAACTGGTGGGTAGGGGCGTGGGATGATGCTCCCGAAATGGCGGAAGGGGTGTCCTTATTATCTAACTGATATTATTGAACTAATTACGCTTTTATTGGTTGTGCCCACAGCCATACCCCCACGCAAATCAAACACACCGAGTGGACCATCGCGCTAGGTCGTGGTCGTTCGCTCGGAGCCGCCAACGTGCGTACGCTTCGCACACAAAGCGCCAGCGATGCGACCGGAGATGAACGCCCAGCCGAGATGGTGGCCGTGGCCTTCGAGAAGCACGCCGCCTTGACCCGTTGAGCCGACGGCATAGAGGCCTTCGATCACTGAGCCGCTCTCACGCAAGACTTCGAGACGTTCGGTGACACGCAAACCGCCTTCGGTGAAAACGACGTAGCTGCGCACTGGCCCCAACGCATAGAACGGTCCTTGAGCGATTGGCGGCCGTTCGCCACGCTCGCTCTCATTGTATTGAGCAAGCGCCCCGGCGAGAGAGGCCGGGGGAAGGTCAAGTTGTTGGGCCAATCC
>CAISIV010000275.1 GCA_903885555.1 uncultured Hyphomicrobiales bacterium | reverse complement strand
GCGTGTAGGTGAAGGTGCCGAAGAACTCGCCCGGCGTCTTGCCGTGCTTCCTGGTGAACTCTTCCGCAAGGTCGGGGCGCATGAAGCGGATCGAGGTGTTCATGGCGTGGTCGCAAGAGCCGGTGTCCATGCCCCACCACTTGATCTTCTTCTTCAGCATCCAGTCCATGGTCGCGAGGCTGGGGCCGGGGTGATAGCAAAAGTACTTCACCAGATCCTGCTGCTTCTGGCCTTCGTAATGCTTGTGCCAGCCGGTGTGCAGGATGAGGATATCGCCTTCGCGAATATCGGCGCCGGCGGACTCGATGATTTCTGGTGTGATGACGGCCCAGTCATGCATGTGCTTTGAAATATCGACGACCACGCCGCGGTTCATCAGGTAATCAAGCGGCAGATGCGCCATGTCGCCGGTCGGGTTGTCGGTCGCGTGCATCGCGCCGTCGAAATGCGTGCCGACGTGCAGGGCGGTGTCGATGCGCTGCGCGACGATGCGGACCGTCTGCAAATTCTGCGCGTAATACATCTTGTTGCCGGCGTAGCCGACCCAGCCCGGCGTATGCACATTCATGACGTGCGAGAGATCGACAATTTTCATACCCTTGGTCCTTCTTAATTAACCGGCGACCGGCGCCGCCGCGTCCTGCTTCAGCGCGCCGACGGCCTTCAGCAGCCGGACATCGGCCGGTGCCGGGCCGCCTACGCTAACAACGCGGACACCTTTGTCGGCAGCAACGGCGTGCTTGACCCCGACCGGGACATGCACCGCGCAACCGGCATGGAACGGCAGCGATATGTTGTTGGTATGATCGTGTATCGTGCCTTCGCCTTCGAGGATGAAGATCGTGTCCTCCGACTCTGCGTGAATGTGAGGCACGTTTGCTTCGCCAGGCTCAAGGCGCACATAATTCATGTTGGCATTCCAGGCGCCGATGCCAGGCCACACGACGAAGCGCGCATCCTTGGAGATCAAGGGAATGTAGAGACTGGGATTATCGCGATGAAAGACCCGGATGCTCATGGCTCATGCTTTCAGTTGGCAGTTTCGCCGCTGTACCAGCTCTCATCCGCGGGGCAGGGGCCGCCGAGCAGTTCAAGGCCGGTTTCGCTGGCCCGGATGCGGTACTGATCGCCGGCGTCGATATGGATCATCGAGCCTTCCACGATTGCCTCGCCGGTCTTGCCCTTGACGTCCTCGACCACACCAGCGCCGCGCATGACGTAGTAGACGCTGTCGGTACGATGATCGAGGCTTCGCGTTGACGAGCCAGCTTCGAGATTGATGACCTGGAAGGTTCGGTAGCGGGCGCCGTTGCCGGGCCAAATGACGGCCTTCGCCCAGCCGGCGCCCTCGACGATGCTGACCTCGGGAAGCGTGCCCCGGCTGTCAATGACACGCACCTTGTCGAGATGTCCAGCTTGCGGCATAGCTTCGCTCGTTTTGTTCATAATCAAACTAGTTGAAATTTATCAAACTCCATAATCTTGGCAAGACCAATCTTTTTTAATTAGCTTCAAGTACGGCTGCGGGCAGAAATAATTTTGTCATTAAATTTATTCGCTGAAAAAACAGGCATCATTATTCGCGTTTCAGATTGATCCAGAGCGCGCGCGCGAACAGGTACTCGTATTCGTCGAGCG
>CAISIV010000274.1 GCA_903885555.1 uncultured Hyphomicrobiales bacterium | reverse complement strand
GGCCGAAGCATGCCTTATCTGCTCTGCGGAGATTCTGTTCGGGTCGTAATGAAAGACCTCGCCGTCCACCACGATGCGGCTGATGCCGTGCGGCAGAGACAATTCCCTTGTCCCTCGCGGGAACATCTGCACCCGACGATGTCCGTCGATCAATTGATGTTGCTGCGCGACAAGCGTTTCATGTGGTTCCGGCACGGTCTCAGGTTCATCCGGAGCAACGCCGCCACCTTGAGCACGGCCGACGGCACCACCAGTGGAAAGAAAGGCCAGCATTCCGGCCGCACCAAGCCCACCAATAGCGGACCCAACGCCACCAATAATTTGTCCCAATTGACTCGGTGCTGGTTGGGTCTGCGTGCCCGAACTTGTGCCGCCCATCTGGCTACCGACGCCGGTATCGATACCGGCGAGCCATTGCGCGGTCTGGAACGGATACGCCTGCTGCGTAAGAAATTGCTGGTAGGCAGCGGCATCCTTCGCCTGCTGCGTCTGCTGCTGCGCGGATCCGGCGCCAAGTTGGGCGGTCGCTCCGGTCAAGCCTGCGTTCTGTCCGGACACACCGAGATTGCCGAGCGAGTACGCGCCTGCCGCCTGCTGCTGCTGTTCTGTGAGAGCGGTATTGAGCCCGGTCTGGTAGCCTTGGTTTCTCAGACCAGCGATGACGGGAGCCTGCGCAAGCTGTTGTTGGTTTGCCGTTTCCGCTTCCGCGATCGCTTCACGGTTTCCGCCAAGAGCACCTTGAGCGATGGCGTTGCCCTTGACGCCCTGCATCTGGGTGGCATTTTGCGAGTTAAATTGTTTTTGTGTGGCATCAACAACCTGCTGAGTATATGGCGATTCATAACTCTGAATTTGCTGGGCTGTGATCGGTGCCGCAGCATTAGTAGCCATCCCGGCGGCTTGTTGAATATACGGCTGGGCAAACCCAGAATACTGATTGATCCCGGCGACGCCGGTATTCTGCTGCGAGTTGAACGGCGCAACAATCTCGCCACCATATGGCGTGTATGGTGTAGCAGCGACTCCTTGCGCCTTTGCCATCAGGTCCGAATAGGCCTGCATAGCCTGCGGATTAGGTGCCGTGGTGGTGTTCGAAGTCGAAGTGTTGCTGCCCTTGCCCATCGGAATTATACCGTTGCCCCGTTGCCTTCAGAATGCTTTGTCGCCGCTTCTTTCGGAACATCACTGCACCAGACGTCGTCTTCCGCGAGCTTCTTCAACATCGTCATGACCTCCCGCAGAAGCGGGACCATGTCGTCACGAACAGTACGATGCGGCATTGTCCGATCGCCGTGCTTGGCAAGGAAATCCGCCACATCTTTCCGCAGATCGTCGTATCCACGGTCGATCGTGTCGCGGACTTGCGGAAGCGACAAGCCACCTCCGTAAAGGAAATAGGCGCCGACCGGCGGCCCCAGCCGGCGCCGATATAGCCTAACCTTCGGCATCATCTGCTTTGCCGTGATGATCCCGGTGAAGAACGGAATCCCCATCTTGTCGGCACAGCTCTTGCCAAACTCAATCAGTGCGTCGGCATTCTTGGAGCGCCGGTATTCAGCGTCCACAAAATTCCAGAACTCTTCGAGGTGCCAGTCACCGGTGTAATAGAAATCACCGATGCCAAGGCACGTTGAAGCTTCAATCTTTCCAGGCTCACCGATGACGCCGACAATTACCTTGTCGCCAGAAAAACAACGACGCAACAAAGTCCGAACTTTGTCGTCATCATATTTAAACATGCCGTTCTCAGCATGAAGCCGTTTGGTCATCGCGACCACCTCGTCTTCGTCTCGAGGTGTCGCAATCCGTACCGCTGGCAATTCCGCTTGCGACATCAGTGACCCTTGCCGTTCGGTCGTTCCGACGCCTCAGCGCCATCAGCCACAACACCAGCGACAGCCGACCGTGCCTTGGCCTCGTCGATCAGTGCCAAAATGTCGTTAAGATGATTACGCAAATCCTCGGCGCACTTAGCGTCCATGCGAAGGCGGCAAGCCACGGAAAGATCG
>CAISIV010000273.1 GCA_903885555.1 uncultured Hyphomicrobiales bacterium | reverse complement strand
CCGAAGTCGCACAACGCGGTCGCCGCGGCGATCGCGCAAGGCCGTGCCGACTGGGGCGTTGCTATCGAGCCGGTGGCAAAACTCTACGGCCTCGGCTTTCTGCCGCTGGCGCCGGAGCACTACGACTTTCTCGTTGTCGAGAAGCGCCGCGAACGTCCCGCCGTGCAGGCTTTCTTCGCGGCGCTGCGCGACGAGGCGACGCGCCGGCGCATCGCCGCGCTCGGCATGCAGCCGGCCGATGACTAAATATCTTTGCGCATTGCTCCTGCTGTTGCCACTGGCTTTTGGCACTGCACAGGCGCAATTGCGCGGTCACGGCGGACCGGTACGGGCATTGGCGATTTCGCCTGACGGCAAGATGGCGTTGTCCGGCAGTTTCGATTCGTCTGCGATCCGCTGGTCGCTCGAACGCAATGCGGCCGAGCAGGTGCTGCGTTTCCATGGCAGCGCGGTGAATGCCGTTGCGCTTCTCCCCGATGGCCGCATGGTGACGGGCGGCGAGGATGGCAAGATCGCGTTCTGGCAGCCGGGTGCGGCCGATCCCGTCAAATTGTTCGAAGGCCACACCGCGCCGATCGTCGCGCTGGCGGTCTCGCCCGATGGCAAACAGATCGCGTCCGCGTCGTGGGATCGCACCGTGCGGGTCTGGCCTGTCGATGGCGGCGCGCCGCTGTTGCTCGAGGGTCACGCGCAGAACGTCAATGGTGTCGCCTTCATGCCGGACGGCAAGGCGATCGTCAGCGTCAGTCACGATCCGCAAATCCGCGTCTGGCCGCTTGATGGCAGTGCAGCCACCATCGTGACACTGGCGGTACCGCTGAATTCCGTCGCCGTCGCGCCTGACGGCGAAATCGCCGCCGGCGGCGCCGACGGCAAGGTCTATTTCTATTCGGCCAATGGTGAGGCACGCGGCATCGCCGAAGCGGCGCCGACGCCGATCATCGCCGTGGTGGTATCGCCCGACGGCAAGCGCGTCGCGGCAGCCGGCATTCGCGGTTCGGTGGCGATCATCGACCGCGCCACGCGCAAACTCGAGCACACGCTGGTCGGCCCCGGCCTGCCGGTGTGGTCGGTGGCGTTCTTTCCAGACAGTCACACATTATTGACCGGCGGCACCGACCGCATGATCCGCCGCTGGGACGCAATCACAGGAGAACCGGCCGACGGCGTTGCCGTCGGTACGCCGGCCGATCCGTTGGCGTCCTATGCCGGCGATCCCGGCGCGCAGGTGTATCGCGCTTGCGTCGCATGTCACGCGCTGTCCGCTGACGACGGCGAGAAGGCGGGGCCAAGTCTTGCCGGCATTTTCGGCCGCAAGATCGGCAGCCTGCCGGGCTATCGCTATTCCGACGCGCTCACGCACATGGATATTGTGTGGACGCCCGAGACGGTGGCGAAAATGTTCGAGGTCGGGCCGATGGCCTACACGCCCGGCACCAAGATGCCGGAGCAAACCATCGGCTCGGCGGCGGACCGTCAGGCGCTGGTGGATTTTCTCGCGAAAGCAACGAAGAGATAAATCAGTTGTCGCCCTTGCGCGCGGCTTCGTCGCGCTCGCGGATATAGTCGTCGCTGGTACGCACGTTCGGCCGCTTCGGCGCGCCGAACGGATCGAACTGTTCTTCCGCCATCGCCTCGACGCGGCAGTCGGCGCACATCCTGATGACGTCGAGGCGCTTCTTGGAATCCTTGAACATCCAGTGCTGGCCTTCCAGCTTGGCGACGACGCGCTCGACCGAACTCTTCACGCCAAACGGCTTGTCGCAGCGGATGCAGTGGAACGGCTCTTCCTGCTTGATGATGCGGCTCATCGCGGTAGCGGCGCGGAAATCGATCTGCGGCTTCAGGCTGATGACTTTCTCCGGGCAGGTCGCCGCGCACAGTCCGCATTGCACGCAGGCGTCTTCGGCAAAACGCAGCATCGGCTTTTCCGGATCGTCCGACAGCGCGCCGGTCGGGCAGGCAGTAACGCAGGACAGACACAGCGTGCAGCCTTCGACGCGGACGTCGACGGTGCCGAACGGCGCGCCCTGCGGCAGCGGCACGATGTCGATGGGCGACGGCGCCACCGCATGCAGTTCGCGCAAGGCCAGCCGCACCACGTCGCGCTTCAAGCCGACAGCGGCGAAGGTGGCGGGCTTGGCCGCGCTGTCCATCGTGCCAATCGCGCGCAACGTCTCGCCGAGCGCATCGGGATCGTCGGTTTCGATGGTGGCGACTCGTGCGCCGGCAAATCCCAGCGCGGCGAGGATCGGTTCGGCCAGCGCGACGGTATTGGTCAGCCCGGCAATATCGTGGCGCGGCTTGGCGCGCGTCAGAAAGCGCACCGCCGCCGCTCCATAGGCCAGCGACGCCGCGATGGCTTCGAGGCCCACTTGCGTGACTTCGTTGACCTGAACCGGCAGCACGTTCGCCGGTAGTCCGTCGCCGTAACGCGCCAGCGCGTCGATCAGCGCGCCGCCATGCTCGGCGTCGTGGAACAGCAACACGCCGTGCTGGCCGCCGGCTTCGCGGTAGCCGCCGAGCAGCGCGCGCAGCGTGCGCAGCAGTGAATCCGACGGCGGCAGCGCGTAAGCCGCCGCGCCGGTCGGGCAGGCTGCGGCGCATTGCCCGCAGCCGGCGCAGATCATCGGATCTATCGCGACGTGATCGCCGTTCGGCGCAATCGCGCCGGTCGGGCACAGATCGAGGCAGCGCCGGCAGCCGACGATCTTGGAACGCGAATGCGCGCACAGATCGGCGGTGAAATCGATGTAGCGCGGCTTGTCGAAACTGCCGGTGAGATCGCGCGCCTTCAGCACGACGCGCAGCACAGCCGCAGGATCGCCCGGATCGGCACGCAGATAACCATCCCGCAGATCGTGCGCCGGAAACAGCGGCGCGCCGCCCGACAGATCGATCAGGATGTCGCAGCGCGAGCTGGCGTCGTTGCGCGAAGGGCCAAACGTCAGCGCGCCGCGTGAAGATGGTACCGGGGTGGCGTAATCGTCGACCGTCACTTCGAAGCCGCCGAGCGCGCCGCGCGCATTGCGAATGGTGCCCTTGACGACGGGAAATTCGGTGACGCGTGGCGGCGCCACGCCGCTAGGCTTCTTGATCAGTACCGTGAGGTCGAGATGGTCTTTCAGCAGCTCGGCCGCTTCGATCGCGCGCTCGTCATTGCCGTAGACCAGCGTGATGCCGTCGCTGTTGAGCGACACGAACGGTGTTTCCGGCACGGTCTGCGCCGCCGCCGCAATCAGTGCCGCCATTTTCGGCCCGGCGGCCTTGGCGTCCTTTGACCAGCCGGCGGTCTCGCGAATATTGACGAAAGTGACGCCCGCGGCGTTGTCGATGCCGTCTGCGACTTCGCCGAACAGCGGCGCTTCCTGGGTGCAGGCCATCACAATCGGCGTGCCGGTGGCCGCGGCTTTGCGAAAGCGGTCGAGTTCGCTGCGGCAGATCTGGCGGCCTTCGACCACCACGGCATCGCGGCAGGCGCGCCGCACCGCGCCGGCATCGAGCGGCATGGTGTCTTCGCAGGAACAGATCAGGATGGTGCGCGGCCGCTCGGCCATCGGTTTTTATTGCCTTTATCGGGACTGGTCTCGGGACCGTCCTGCGCGTAATTATAGGTATTCCAAACAGAAAGTAACAGCGAGGGTCAATGCCGCACGGAGCGCGGGCGCGAATGGGGACGCAAACGGAGCCGGAACTCATACTTCCGCCGCCGTTTAGCGCGGTGCGCTTGCGTGAAGTGGGCGACGCCTTCGCACATGCAGCGTCGATTGCGGCGGACGAAGGCGCCGGCACGCTGGTCCATGTCGGCCGTTTCGATCTCGCCGAATTCGCCGTCGTGCTGGAGCCGGAAGAGCCGCTGGCGCAGGCGCGCCGCGCTTTCTACGCCGGCATGGTGGCGCTGGCCGACGCTTTGTCGGCGCACGCCGAGCCGGAAACGTCCATCGCCATCGACTGGCCGGACGCGATTCTGGTGAACGGCGGACTGGTCGGCGGCGGCCGTCTTGCCTGGCCGGCAGGAGCTGCCGAAGATCAAATGCCGGCGTGGCTGGTGTTCGGCGCCATGATCCGCACCGTTTCAATGACCGGCCAGGAACCAGGACTGACACCGCTGACGACGGCGCTCGAGGAGGAAGGCTTTACCGACGTGATGTCCACGCAGGTCATCGAAAGCTTCGCCCGCAATTTCATGGTGGCGTTCGATAGCTGGAACGAGCACGGCTTCGGCGCGGTGGCGAAGCAATATCTGGCGCGTCTGCCGGCGGAAAAGGGTCTGCGCCGCGACATCGACGACAACGGCGATCTGTTGATCCGCCGCATGGGCAAAACCGACGTCGAACGCAAATCTCTGCTGAAAGCGCTGGCGACGCCGGGCTGGCTCGATCCTGTAGCCAAGGGGCCGAAGGCGTGAAGCTGCTGCGCACCATCAGGCTCGATCCGTCGGATACCTTCGTATTCGAGCGCGCCGCCGAGCCCGGCGAATGGGCGGTGTCCGGCGCCTTCGTGTTCTGGAACGCCGATCCCGCGGCGCTTGAAGGCAAGGCGCGCTCGGCGTTCCGCAGCGGATTTCTCGGCGTGGAAACGCTCGGCCGGTCGACGCTGGTGCAAATCGTCGAAGCTGATGACAGTCAGCGGCAGGCGGCGGTCGCGATGCTGGCCAAACAACTGGTGGCGCATTTCGGTGCGCCGACATTGCAGGACGCGCTCGCCGCGGCGGAGGAAGAATTCACCTTCGCCGCCTCGCTCTGCGATCACGCCGCCGATACCTTGGTTGCGGTGCATCGCACCTCGGAAGCCGACGGTATTCACGAAGCGTTCCGCACTTTGAAGCCGCGCAATGGGCCGAAGCCGCTGCGCGCGTTTTCGTTTCTTGAAGTGACCGGTGAGGACGAAGCGCCGGTCGAGACCGTCGATCTGATCGGCATGGCCGGGCGAGACAGCAAATGAAGGACTTCTGGATTTCCTGCGGCCATCATCTGCTCGACCGCGACGAAGGCGGCGGGCTGCTGCTGACCGACGATTTTCTCAAAGTCTACATGGCGCGGCCCGAGATGATTCCGCCGCCGGAGGCCTGCGCCGTCGAGAAAACGCTGCACGCGGCGCTGCTCAACGATCCGCGCATGGAAGTGTCGGCCGCCGATATCGCCGCGATTGCCGATGCCGACGCGCGCGAGAACTGGCAGATTCTGCTCACGTTCCGCGACCATCTGGTCCGGCACAAGACATTGGAAGCGGCTTATTCCGACCTGGTAAAGCAGGGCCTTTCGCGAACGCCGCAACTGTTCGTCAATCAGCTGGTGCATGTCGTGATGCGCAATGCGCTCAATGGCATCGATGACGCCGCTGTGGTGCGCGCCGGCGAGATGTTCTACCGCACGCAGCGCGTCACGCTGCACGAAGGCTCGCTGATCGCGGCCGACGAGGAAAAAATCGGCGGCTCGAATCCGGCGTCGGTGTCGCCGCTGGTATCGATGCTCGGTATTCCGGCCGAGTCGCATATTCACGTCATCAACAAAGACAATGCCGGCGGTTATTGGGAACGCAGCGACCAGTTCGACATGGCGATCGATCTGACGGCCGGCCGCGACGGACTGGCGGCGTTCGCCACCGCCATGCAGCGCTGGATCGCGCATGTGCTCGGCGTCGATGTCACCATCGAGCCACTCACCGAAATGCGCGAGGTCAATCTCGCCTGGTATGTCGGGCTCGACGCGGAGGCCACCAAGCTCGGCGACAAGATGTGGAACGGCGAGGAGATCGACGAGGCCGCGATGTCGCAGGTGATCGGCCTGTTCCAGTTGACGTTCCGCGATCCGTCGATCGTGCTCGACCGCGTGCGTGGCGAGCCGGTCTATCTGATCCTGTCGATGACGCCGGACAAATTGATCCGCATGAAGCCGCAGAACCTGATCGCCGGGTTGCCGATCCGCCATCTGGAGGCCGTCGGATGAGCGGTCCGCTCGCCAGCATTCCGGTCGGCGTCATCGTCGAACGCAGCAAGGGCGCGACGCCCTGGGCGGAATTTTATTGGCGCGCGGTCAGCGTCTTGCCCGGCCAGCCGGAGACGGCGCCGTGGACCAGACTCAGCGACGATGGCGAGCGCGTCACGTTCTATGCCGGCACCGCCGACATTCTGCTGTATCCGACCGAGACCGGTTTTTACCGGGACAATCTTGCCTCCGGTGCGCCGTCGCTCTGGGTGGCGCTGCGTCCGGTCGAGGCCGATCCGCCGTTTAGTGTATCGGTGGTGACGGCCGATCCGAACGAAGGCGAGGGTCTGACCGAAACCGCCACCGAACTGGTGGAGCAGGTGCCGATGCCTTCCGTCATTGCGCAGGTGGTTGAAGCCTTCGTGGCGCAACATCACGTCGAGCAGCCTTTCTTCAAACGCAAGCGCGACCGCGCCAACCCGGAAGCGCTGGCGCGCCGTGGCCGCGGAGACGATGACGAATGAGCGATCCGGAAAATTTCCTGTCGCGATGGTCGCGCCGCAAGCGCGAGCCAGAGGCGGAAGTTCCAAAGCCGCCGGCCGCGGCTGCGCCGGAGTCGACTGCAGAGGATGGTGAGGCGGGCGACACGCCCGTGGCGGCCGCCAACGCACAGCCATCTGCGGAACCGGCTTTCGATCCGGCCAGTCTGCCGCCGCTCGATTCGATTACCGCGGAATCCGATATCAGCGCCTTCCTGAAGGCGAATGTCCCCAGCCCCTTACGGCTTGCGGCGCTTCGTCGCGCTTGGTCGGCCGATCCGGCCATCCGCGACTTCAAAGGTCTTGCCGACTACGACTGGGATTTCACGGCACCGGACAGCATGCGGGGATTTGGCAATCTCGAGTCCGGCACCGACGTCAAGAAAATGCTGACTCAGATATTCGGTGAGATTCCGCGCACGCAGGAAGCGGCTGCGCAGGTGCCCAACGCGCCGGAACAAATCGTTCAACCGCAACAGGAATCGAGTGGGCCAGCGGAACTCACGATGGAACCTGCGCCACCCGCGACAGTCGAGGATCAGTCCTCAACGCGAAATCAGTCTGCAGAAAATAAAGTTATGTTGCAGCGCGAAGAGGTTATTGCAGCGCAAGATAAAAAAACTGAGTCCGACGACTCGCAAATCAAACGCCGTCGATCACAAGGCAGTGCGTTGCCTCAATAACAGACATTAAACGAAGGCCTATAGCCTAAAGCTATTGACCCGCGCCCGCATCGCAGTACGTTCACATTGTAACTATTTGAATGTGAGCCGCATGCGAGACGCCGGTCTCAATGAAGCCATTCGCGCTGCTGGGAGTGTTTCCGAGCTCGCACGGCAATTGGGCATCTCGCAGCCGTCGGTTTCCAATTGGAATCGTGTTCCCGCGGAGCGCGTGGCGGCCGTCGAGACTCTCACCGGCGTCAATCGCATGGTGCTGCGGCCCGATCTGTTCGGCGAAAATCAGGCGGCGGTCGAAGTCGACGAGATCGACGCCGCGCGTGCGCAGGAATACGCGCTGCTGTCGGCTTTGCTGGTGCGGGCGCCGAATGCCGAACTGCTCAAGAAGCTGAGCCATCTGCGCGGCGATGCAAGCCCGCTCGGCGTTGCGCATTTTGCTTTGGCAGACGCAGCCTCGCGCGCCACCGAACAAAAGATTGATCGCGAATTTTTCAATCTCTTCATTGGGGTCGGCCGCGGCGAGCTGATGCCTTACGCGTCTTATTATCTCACCGGCTTTCTGCACGAGCGTCCGCTGGCGCGGTTGCGAGAAGACCTCAACAGACTCGGCATCGAGCGCATCGAAGGCAATGTCGAACCGGAAGATCATGCCGCGACGCTCTGCGAAATCATGGCCGGACTTGCCGGCGGCCGCTTTGGGCATGCCGGCAGCGATCAGGAAATCTTCGAGAAGCACATGAAGCCCTGGATGGGCCGCTTCTTCAGCGATCTCGAAAACGCCGAGGCTGCGAATTTCTACAAGCCGGTGGGAACAATCGGCCGTTTGCTCATGGATATAGAGACGGAAGCTTTCGCGCTGAACGCATAATCGTTCGCGCGACATACGACCAAGGAGGACTGGCGATGAAGTCGGAACCCAAAACGAAACTCGGACGCCGCGAATTCCTTCGCGCGCTTGGCGCGGGCGCCGGCGTTGCAGCCGTGAGCGCCGCGCCGCTTGCCACGCAAGCCGCGGCGGACAGCGAAACCAACGATGAAAAACGCAAGGCCCGGTACAAGGCCGATTCTGCCAGCGTGCAGACCTACTACCGCGTCAACCGTTATCCGAGCTGAAGGAGCCAAGCCGTGCTGATTAAAAGAACGGAACGTCAGGCGCGCCGCGGCAGTCTTGCAGCCGCGATCGGCAGCCAATCCTCGGGCGGTTTCGACCGCCGTACCTTCCTGCGCAGATCGGGCCTCGTGGCCGGCGGTCTCGCCACGCTCGGCGCGCTGCCGCTCGGCAGCGTCCGCAAGGCGGAAGCGGCCGGCAGCAACATGCCCGGCGCCACCATCCGCAAGAACATCTGCACGCATTGTTCGGTCGGCTGCACCGTCATCGCTGAAGTCTCGAACGGTGTCTGGGTCGGCCAGGAGCCGGGCTGGGAAAGCCCCATCAATCGCGGTTCGCATTGCGCCAAGGGCGCCTCGACCCGCGAACTGGTGCACGGCGACCGCCGTCTGCGCTATCCGATGAAGCTGGTGAACGGCGAGTGGACGCGCATCTCCTGGGACGTCGCGATCAACGAAATCGGCGACAAGATGAATGCGATCCGCGCCAAGTCGGGCGCCGATTCTGTCTACTTCCTGGGTTCTGCGAAGTTCACCAACGAAGGCGCTTACCTGAACCGCAAGCTCGCGGCGTTCTGGGGCACCAACAACTCGGATCACCAGGCCCGTATTTGTCACTCGACCACCGTCGCCGGCGTTGCCAATACCTGGGGCTACGGCGCGATGACGAACTCCTACACCGACATCCGCAACTCGAAGACGATCCTGTTCATCGGCAGTAACGCCGCCGAAGCGCATCCGGTGTCGCTCCAGCATATTCTGGAAGGCAAGGAAGCAAACCGCGCCAACATGATCGTCGTCGATCCGCGCCTGACGCGCACCGCGGCGCATGCCACCGAATATGTTCGCCTGCGTTCGGGCACCGACATTCCGATGATCTACGGAATGCTGTGGCACATCTTCAAGAACGGCTGGGAAGACAAGAATTTCATCGAGCAGCGCGTCTACGGCATGGACGACATCCGCAAGGAAGTCGCAAAATACACGCCGGAAGAAGTAGAACGCCTTACCGGCATTCCGGGCGCCCAGCTCGAGCGCGTCGCCAAGATGTTCGCGACCGAAAAGCCGGCGACGCTGATCTGGTGCATGGGCGCGACCCAGCACACGGTCGGCACCGCCAACGTGCGCGCATTCTGCATTCTGTGTCTGGCGACCGGCAATGTCGGCGCTCCGGGCACCGGGGCCAACATCTTCCGCGGTCATACCAACGTGCAGGGCGCGACCGATCTCGGCCTCGATATCACGTCGTTGCCGCTCTACTACGGCCTGATCGAAGGCGCCTGGCGCCATTGGTCGCGCGTCTGGGAAGTCGACTACAACTGGTTCGTCGATCGCTTCGACAAGTCGACCGCGGCGGACGGCAAAGTCACCAACACGATGAACACGCCGGGCATTCCGTCGACCCGGTGGTTCGACGCGACGCTGCTCGACAAGAAGAACGTGGCCCAGAAGGACAACATCAAGGCGATGTTCGTCATG
>CAISIV010000272.1 GCA_903885555.1 uncultured Hyphomicrobiales bacterium | reverse complement strand
TGACGCGCGTGCGTGCCGCCATCGAGCGCATTAATAGCGACGGCAGCCTGCCGCCGGGCGTCAAGATCGATGCATTCTACGACCGCGGCGATCTGGTCGCGATCACGGTCAGCACCGTGATGCACAACATGCTATTCGGCATCGCGCTGATCTTCCTGATCCAGTGGATGTTTCTCGGCAACCTGCGCTGCGCGATCATCGTCGCCGCCACCATTCCGGTCGCGCTGTTCCTCGCCGTCATCATCACTGTGCTGCGCGGCGACTCGGCGAACCTGTTGTCGGTCGGCGCAATCGACCTTGGCATCATCGTCGATGGCACCGTCATCATGGTGGAAAACGTCTTCCGCCATCTGGCGCATCACACGGGCAAAGCCTTCTCGGATCGCTCCAGCACGCTTGGCGACAAACTGCACCGCATCCTCACCGCCGCAATCGAGGTCGATAAGGCGATTTTCTTCTCGGTGATCATCACCATCGCCGCCTTCCTGCCACTGTTTACAATGCAGGGCGTCGAGGGTCAGATTTTCAGCCCGATGGCGCGCACCTACGCCTATGCCCTGCTCGGCGCCGTAATTGCGACCTTCACGATAACGCCGGTGCTATCCGCGCTGCTGTTACCCGACAAAGTCAACGAGGTCGAAACCTTCCTGGTCCGTCATATTCGCACCAGCTATGAGCGCGTGCTGATCCTGGCGGTCCGCAATGCCAAGCCGGCGGCCATGATCGCGGTAGCGTTTCTGGTGATCTGCGGCGGGCTCGGCATGCGGCTCGGCACCGAGTTCCTGCCGAAGCTGGAAGAAGGCAACATGTGGATCCGGGCGCTGCTGCCGCCGACGGTGACGCTTGAAGCCGGCCGCGACAACGTCAACAAGATCCGCAATATTATCGCCAGCTACGCGCCAGTGAAAACCGTCGTGTCCGAGCAAGGCCGCGGCGAGGACGCCACCGATCCCGACGGCTCGTTCGTCGCCGAATTCTTCGTGCCGCTCAAGCCGTTCAATGAATGGCCGGAAGGCCTGACCAAGCCGATGCTGGTCAAGCAGATCTCCAACCAGCTTGAGGCCGAATTCATCGGCGTCGATTTCAATTTCTCGCAGTACATCCAGGACAACATCGAGGAAGCCGTTTCCGGCGTGAAGGGCGAGAACTCGGTCAAGATTTTCGGACCCGATCTCGTCGAACTCGAGCGCCTCTCGAAGCTGGTCAAGGACGAACTGGCGAAAGTGCCGGGCGTAACCGATCCGGGCGCCTTCAGCCTGCTCGGCCAGCCCAACCTGCTGATCCAGGTCGATCGCGCCAAGGCCGCGCGCTACGGCATCACAGTCAGCGACATGAACACCGTCGTGCAGGCGGCCATCGGCGGCCAGGAAGTGACGCGCATTTACGAAGGCGAGAAAAACTTCCCGCTCACCGTACGCCTCGCGCCGCAATACCGCGACAATATCGACGCCATCCGCTCGGTGCCGGTGGCCTTGCCGAACGCCGACCCGAAAGCGCCGACCAGCTATATCGCGCTCGGCGACGTCGCGTCGGTCCGGCTGGAAACCGGCGCGGCCTATATCTACCGCCAGAACACCGAGCGCTTCATCCCGATCAAATACAGCGTGCGCGGCCGCGACCTCGGCTCGACGGTCGGCGAGGCGCAGGCGCGCATTGCCAAGAACGTGCCGTTGCAGACCGGCTATCGGCTGGAATGGTCTGGCGAGTTCGGCGCGCTGGTCGAGGCCAAGAAGCGGCTCGCCATCATCGTGCCGCTCAGCCTCGTGCTGATCATGATGCTGCTTTACAGCCTGTTCAATTCGATGCGCGACAGTCTGCTGGCGCTGTCCGGAATTCCCTTCGCGGTGGCGGGCGGCATTCTCGGACTCTACGTCGCGGGCCTCAACGCCAGCGTCTCGGCGGCGGTCGGCTTCATCTCGCTGTTCGGCGTGTCGGCGATGGACGGCATCCTGCTCGTCTCCTATATCCGCCGCAGCATGGATGAAGGCCTGAGCCGCGAAGAGTCTGTGATCACCGCGGCGCAGACCCGCATGCGGCAGATCTTCATGACGGGCTTTTCGGCCTGTATCGGCCTGGTGCCAGCAGCGATTTCAACCGGCATCGGATCGCAGGTGCAGCAGCCGCTGGCCTGCGTCATCGTCGGCGGCATGCTGCTGTCGCCGATCTGCAGCCTGCTGGTGATCCCGATCTTCGCGCGGATCTTCATGCCCGCGGTGCGCCACACGGCGCCGGCGCCGCGCGCGGCGGAACATCCGGCCGAATAACCTATTTCGCTGCTGCGACGCTCATCGCCAGCACGCGGGCGACGTGCAGCGGCGCGCGGTCGGTGCCGTCGTGGATTTGATGACGGCACGAGGTGCCATCGGCAACGATCAGCGTATCGTCCGCTGCCTTGCGTACCGCCGGCAGAAGCGACAGTTCGCCCATCTTGAGCGAGACGTCGATGGTGGCGGCATCGTAGCCGAACGAACCGGCCATGCCGCAGCAACTCGACTCCACAGTCTCGACGGCCAACTCCGGGATCAACTTGAGCGCGCCTTGCACCGCGCCCATGGCGTCGAACGCCTTCTGATGGCAATGGCCGTGCAGCAGCGCCTTTTTGGGCAGCGCGCCGAGCGGCAGGGTGAGCCGTCCGGCCTTCTGTTCGCGGGTGAGGAATTCCTCGAGCAGCATCGCGTTGGCCGCCAAGGCTTCGACAGATTTGGCATCGACCGCCGGGCCCTTGAGCAGCGCCGGCAGTTCATCCCTGAACGTGAACAGGCAGCTCGGCTCCAGACCGATCACCGGCACGCCGCGCAGTACGTAAGGCGCCAGCGCATCGAGCGTGCGCTGCATCTCGGCCTTGGCCTGTTCCACCGCGCCGACCGACAGGAACGTGCGGCCGCAGCACAGCGGTCGCGGGTAACCGTCGCGCGGCTGCACCGCGTGAATGCGATAGCCGCCGGCCATCAGCACGCTCATGGCGGCGTCGAGATTCTCGCGCTCGAAATAACGATTGAAGGTGTCGGCAAACAGCACCACCTCGCGGGCCGGCGCGTCGGTCTTGGCATAAGTCCAATCAGAACGGTCCTGATAGATATCCTTGCGCCACTTCGGCAGGCCGCGGCGCGCCGCAAAGCCCGCGAATTTCTCCGACATACGGCGCAGCCACGGACTGGTGTCGCGCCGGTTGAACAGCGACGGAAACTTTGCGGCGATCGGCGCAAAGCGCGGCAGCCAGCCGACCAGCCTGTCATGCAGTGTCAGACCATGCTTGGCGGCGCGCGCCGCCTGCACTTCGATCTTCATGCGCGCCATATCGACGCCGGTGGGACACTCGCGCTTGCAGGCCTTGCAGGAGACGCAGAGGCTCATCGTCTCGGCCATCTCGTCGGAGGCGAGCGCGTCCTTGCCAAGCTGGCCGGAAATGGCGAGCCGCAGCGAATTGGCGCGGCCGCGCGTGACGTCGCGCTCGTCGCGCGTGACGCGATAACTCGGGCACATCGCGCCGCCGGCCAGTTTGCGGCAGGCGCCGTTGTTGTTGCACATCTCGATGGCGCCCTGGAAACCGCCGCCGGAGCCGGGAAACGCCGACCAGTCGAGATGCGTCTTGATCTCTTCGCCGTGATAACCGGGCTTGTAACGGAACAGACTGCGGTCATCGAACTTCGGCGGCCGCACCACCTTGCCGGGATTGTACAGGCCCTTCGGATCGAAGCGGTCCTTGACGTCCTCGAAGGCACGCGCCAGCCGCGAGCCGAACATCGGCTCGTTGAATTCCGAACGCACCAAACCGTCGCCGTGTTCGCCGGAATGCGAGCCCTTGTATTCGCGCACCATCGCGAAAGCTTCTTCGGCGATCGCGCGCATGGCGTGGACATCCTTGTCCAGCCGCAAATTCAGAACCGGCCGCACGTGCAGGCAGCCCGAACCGGCATGCGCGTACCAGGTGCCGCGCGTGCCGTGCTTTTCGAAAATCGACGTCAGCCGCGAGGTGTAGCTGGCCAGATGCTCAAGCGGCACCGCGCAGTCCTCGACGAAGGAGACGGGTTTCCGCGATTCCTTCATCGACATCATGATGTTGAGGCCGGATGTGCGGACTTCGGTGATCGCGGCTTGCAGTTCCGGATTGAGCACCTCGACAACGCCGCCCCAGCGCGCGCCGCTGTTGTCCCAGTTGAAGCCGAGATCGCCGACCAGCGCCTTGAGCGCGCGCAAGCGGCGCAGATTTTCCTCGTGATCGTCTTCGCCGAATTCGACCAGCAGCACCGCGGCCGGCGTACCGCGCACGAACTTCTCCAGCGTCGGGCGGAAGATATCGATCTCGCTGGCGAGTTCGATCATCGTGGAGTCGATCAGCTCAACCGCGATCGGCTTCAAACTCACAATGTGCTGCGCGCTATTCATAGCTTCGTAGAAGCTGCCGAAGTGAACCGCACCGACCGCGCGGCGGCCGAGCAGCGGCGACAGCTTCAGTTCGATGCGGGTCGAGAAGGCGAGCGTGCCCTCGCCACCGACCAGAATATGCGCGAGGTTGATGTCGTTCTTTCCTGGCACCAGCGCGTCGAGATTGTAGCCGCCGACGCGGCGCTGCACTTTCGGAAACCGCGCAGCGATTTCCTCGGCCTCGCGCTTGCCGATGACGAGAAGGTCGTGCGCGAGCTGCCGCAGCACCGGCGGCACGTCGTTGATGTTGCCGCCCATAGGGCCGAACTGGGCGAGCGTGCCATCGGCGAGCAGCGCATCGATCGAGATGACATTGTCGCGCATGGTGCCGTACTTCAGCGAACGGCCGCCGCAGGAATTGTTGCCCGCCATGCCACCGATGGTGGCGCGCGACGAGGTCGAGATGTCGACCGGAAACCACAGACCGTGCGGCTTGAGCTGGCGGTTAAGGTCGTCGAGCACGATGCCGGGCTCGACCGAGCAGGTGCGGCCTTTGACGTCGAGATCGATCATACGGGTCAGATATTTGGAGCAGTCGACCACCAGCGAATCGCCGACGGCTTGCCCGGATTGGGACGTGCCGCCGCCGCGGGCCAGCACGGTGACCCCCTCTGCACGGGCTAGACCTATCGCCCGTTCGGCTTCTTCTATCGTCCGGGGGGCGACCACGCCCACCGGGGTGATCTGGTAGTGGGACGCGTCGGTCGCATAACGGCCCCGCGTAAAGCGGTCGAAATGCACGTCCCCGCTCAATTCGGCCTTCAGCCGGCGCTCCAACCCGGGCATTACCACCGTCACGGCATCGGTCCTTGTCGTGCCCAAAGCTTCATATGCATGAATGGCTTAATTGATGTGCGGAAAACCGCTTGACCGCAATGTTGCATTCATAGTTCAACGCCACAAGCGCCGCTCCCTGGCCGGGAACGCGCGGGCGGCAGAGTCACGCCAAATCATCCCAAGCCGCCTTTTTAGGAGCGAAAGTTATGGCGAAGAATTCCTCGCGTCAGGTCGGACGGCATTTCCTGCAGATCCCGGGACCGACCCCGGTGCCCGACCGCGTTCTGCGGGCCATGGACACCCCGGTCATCGATCACCGCGGTCCCGAGTTTGCCAAGGTCGCCAAGAAGGCGCTCGAGGGCATCAAGACGATCTTCAAGACCACCAACCCGGTGATCATCTACACCGCGACCGGCACCGGCGCCTGGGAAGGCGCGCTCGCCAACACTTTGTCGCCCGGAGACAAGGTGCTGATGACCGAGACCGGTCAGTTTGCCACGCTGTGGAAGAAGATGGCGGAGAAGCTCGGCCTCAAGCCGGAATTCATCACCTCCGACTGGCGCATGGGCACCGATCCCAAGGCGATCGAAGCCAAGCTGCGCGAAGACAAGAACAAGGAGATCAAGGCTGTCTGCGTGCTGCACAACGAAACCTCGACCGGCGCGCTGGCACCGATCGCGGAAGTACGCAAGGCAATCGATGCCGCCGGTCATCCGGCGCTGCTGCTGGTCGACACCATCTCGTCGCTCGCATCGGCCGACTATCGCCACGACGAATGGGGCGTCGACGTTTCGGTCGGCGGCGCGCAGAAGGGCCTGATGCTGCCGCCCGGCATGTCGTTCAATGCCATCAGCGACAAGGCGATCGCCGCCAACAAGACCTCGAAACTGCCGAAGTCGTTCTTCGCCTGGGACGAGATGCTGACGATGAACAAGGTCGGCTTCTTCCCCTACACGCCCGGCACGCAGATGCTGCACGGCCTCAATGTCGGCATCGAGATGCTGCACGAGGAAGGCCTCGACAACGTGTTCGCGCGTCACAACCGGCTGGCCGAAGCGACCCGCCGCGCCGTGAAGGCCTGGGGCCTCGAAAACCTCAACAAAAACGCCAACCAGTATTCGCCGACCATCACGGCGATCCTGCTGCCCGAAGGTCACGACGCCGACGCGTTCCGCGCGCTGGCGCTGGAGAACTTCAACATCTCCTACGGCGCCAGCTTCGGCGCCTATGCCGGCAAGTACTTCCGCATCGGGCACTTGGGCGACATCAATGATGGGACGCTGATCGGCGCGCTCGGCCTGACCGAGATGGCGCTGCAGCTTGCCAACGTGCCGATCAAGAAGGGCGGCGTGCAGTTGGCGATGGATTATCTCACCTCGCAGCACGGCACCGCCACCAAGCAGGCGGCTGAATAAGCTTCTCGCTTTACGGAGACGATGCGATGGCCGGCTTAATGCCGGCCATTTCATTTTGGCGGACGCGTTCGATGAATTCAGTCACCGCTTTCATCGTTGCTTCCGGCGCTTCGCGCTGCGGCACGTGCTTGGCGTCCGGCAAGAGCGCGACTTCGACCGGGCAGTAGCACTCCTCCTGCGCGATCTCGATCTGCCGGACCGTGCCGTACTGATCGCCCTCACCCTGCACGATCAGCACCGGCACGCGGATATAGGCCAAAAATTCGGTGAGATCCCATTTACGGAAATCACCTTTGAGCCAGACATCGCTCCAGCCGTGCACCGTGGCGTCGACGTCGGCATGGTAGCGCGCCAGCCGCGCGCGTAGCTCGGTCGTGTCGTAGGCCTTCCGCATCTCGGCGATGGAAGCGATGGTGACATCCTCGACGATAAAGTGCGGGGCGATCAGAACGGTGCCACTGACGCGGTGATCCTGATGCGATCCGCCATAGATCGCCGCGATCGAGGCGCCGTCGCTGTGGCCGACCAGAAAGCCGCGCTGGAAGCCGATGGCGTCGAGAATTTTCGGCAGCGTGTCGCGTGCTTCGTTGTGCATGAAATGCATCGGCCGCGGCAGGCTCGCCAAGCTCGACTGGCCGTAACCTTCGCGCGAATAGACGAAGACGCCGAGGCCGGTCGCCTTCTGTAGCCTGTCGGGAAAATCGCCCCACATGCCGACGCAGCCGAGCCCCTCGTGCAGCATCAGGATGGTCGGCGCGCTGTCCGGCCGCGGCCCGATCATGCGGTATTCGAGCCGCTGGTCGCCGATGTCGAGGAAGCCGGAGTCGGATAATGACATTACTGCTCTGCGCGCAACTTAAACCGCTGGATCTTGCCCGTCGCCGTTTTCGGCAATTCGGTACGGAACTCGATCCAGCGCGGATATTTGAACGGCGCGAGCTTCTGCTTGCAGTGCTCCTGCAATGCTTTCAGCAATGCGTCGCTGGCCTTGTCCGGTGATTTCAGCACGACGAAGGCCTTGGGCTTCGTGAGCTTCTGCTCGTCGTTCCAGCCGACCACCGCGGCCTCCAGCACGTCCGGGTGCGACGACAGCGCGGCTTCGACCTCGAACGGCGACACATACATGCCCGACACTTTCAGCATGTCGTCGGCGCGGCCGCAGCAGACGTAAAAGCCCTGGGCGTCCTCGATGTATTTGTCACCGCAGCGGGTCCACTCGCCGCGGAAGGTGTCGCGCGATTTTTCGCGGTTGTTCCAGTACATCAGCGCGCTGGTCGGCCCGCGCACGTAGAGTTCGCCGATCTCGCCCGGCTTGACCGGCAGGCCGTCCTCGCCGCGCAGCTGAATGTCGTAGCCGGGCACGCCCTTGCCCGTGGTGCCGTATTTATTCTGTCCCGGCCGATTGGTGAGGAAGATGTGCAGCATTTCGGTGGTACCGAGGCCATCGGAGATTTCGACGCCGTAACGCGAGAAGAAATTCTTCGCTACCTCCTCCGGCAGCGCCTCGCCGGCGGACTGGCAGCGGCGCAGTTTTGTTTCTTCCTTCTTCGGCGCATTCGGGCTGTTGAGAAACGCCGCATAGAAGGTCGGCACGCCGAAGAACACGGTGATGGGATGCTTGCGCAATAGATCGGCCACGCCGTCCGGCGTCGGCCGCTCGCCGTTGAGCACCGTGGTGGCGCCGACCGACATCGGAAACGTCATGGCGTTGCCGAGGCCGTAGGCGAAAAACAATTTGGCGACCGAGTGCACCACGTCGCTTTCCTTCAGCCCCACCACCGGCGTGCCGTAGAGATCCGCCGTAAGCTTGAGACTGGCGTGACAATGCACCGCGCCTTTCGGCTTGCCGGTCGAGCCCGAGGTGTAGAGCCAGAACGCCATGTCGTCGGCCGTGGTCGGCGCGGTGTAACGCTCCGGTTCGTCCGAACCGATGATGTCGTCGAACAGCCGGTAGCCGTTTGGGTTAGTTCCGGAGACGATGACGTGATCGAGGTCGGGGCTGTCCTTGATGACGTTTTCGAATTTCGCAAACAGCACTTCCGACACGACCAGACATTTCGCCCGGCTGTCGGCGAGCATGAAGCGGTAGTCGTCCTCGGTCAGCAGCGTGTTGACCGGCACGGCTACGATGCCGCTCTTGAGGCAGCCAAGAAACGCGGTCGGCCAGTCGACGGTGTCGGTCAGCGCCAGCAGCACGCGCTCCTCGCGCTTGACGCCGAGGCCGCGCAGACCGGCGCCGAAGCGCGCGACGCGGTCGGCCAGTTGGCCGTAGGTCGTCGTGCCGCGCGCGTCGATAAACGCGGGCTTCCCGGCGCGACCAGCATCGAGATTGAGTTGCAGCACATCGGCGGCGAAATTGTATTCGCGCGGGACGCTTGCGGATGGGCTTTTGCCCACGGCCTCAGGGGCGCCCGGTTCAGCCGGCCGCGCGTTGGCGTTTGCCATTGTTTTTCCTCCCAGAACGAGGCGTATTATGCCCCGCAAGGGATGTGCTGCCTAGCGAAGCATAATTCCAAACCGTCAGCCGGGGCCTACCCGGCGCAGCGCATTAAGGGAGTATTCGCCTCATGATCTTCAGCCGGGACCGCATTCTGACCACCCACGTCGGCAGCCTGCCGCGCAACGACAAGCTGTCCGACCTTTTGGTGCGCCAGGAAGCCGGCGAGACCTTCGATGCCAAGGAAATGGCGGCGGAGATGGACAAGGCGGTCGGCCACGTCGTCGACAAGCAGGCCTCGGCCGGCATCGACATCGGCAATGACGGCGAACAGCAGCGCGTCGGTTTCCAGACTTACGTGCCGCAGCGCATGAGCGGATTCGGCGGCATCTCGAAGAGGCGGCGCGGCAAGGAGTTCGAGGAATTTCCCGAACTGGTGGCGAGTCTGATGCGGCGGTTTCCGCACACCAGCAAGCAGCAGAACGCGCCGGAGTGCCAGGGTGAGCTGAAGTATCTCGACATCAAGCCGATCGAGAGCGAACTGGCGCGCTTCAAGCGTATCGCCGGCACCAAGTTCTCCGAGCAGTTCATGACGGCGCCCTCGCCCGGCATCATTTCATCGACCATGCTCAACGCTTTTTACGACACACACGATGCTTACCTGGCCGCGATCGCGCGCGAGATGCGCAACGAATATCTGGCGATTCACAAAGCCGGGCTGATCCTGCAGATCGACGCGCCGGATCTGGCGATGGACCGCACCATGCTGTACCGCGATCTCGACGACGCCGCTTTCGTCAAGCGCGTCGAGGCGCATGTCGCAGCGATCAATGCCGGCATCGAGGGCATTCCGCGCGACCGCGTGCGGCTGCATGTCTGCTACGGCAACTGGGAAGGTCCGCACATCCACGACGTGCCGCTCGGCACCATTCTGCCGGCGATCTACCAGGCCAAGGTGGGCGCGCTGTCGATCGAGTTTTCCAATCCGCGGCATGCGCATGAATATGGCGCGTTGAAGAAGCATCCGCTGCCGAAGGACATGCTGCTGGTGCCCGGCGTCGTTGAGACAACGAGTAATTTCGTCGAGCATCCGGAAGTCGTGGCGCGCCGCATCGAGGAAGCCGTCAGCGTGGTCGGTGACCGCGAGCGCGTCATCGCCTCGACCGATTGCGGCTTCGGTACGTTCACGAATCGAGAGTGGGTGATCGAACCGGCGGTGTGGCTCAAGCTGCGCGCCATCCGCGAAGGCGCCGATATCGCTTCGGCGCGGCTGTGGGGCAAGAAGGTGGCTTGATTTCTTACCCTCCCCTGGAGGGGGAGGGTCGCGAGCGTTTAGCGAGCGGGGTGGGGTGAATCTTAAAGCGCCTAGAGTTCACCCCACCCCGACCGCCTTCGGCGGGCGACCCCCCCCCCCACGGGAGGGTGTA
>CAISIV010000271.1 GCA_903885555.1 uncultured Hyphomicrobiales bacterium | reverse complement strand
CAGGCGCGTCGGGGGAACTATTTATCTTACAGATGCCGAGGCCAAGGCCATCGTCGACGCACTGTTTAATAGCCGGAAAAGAACGGGGGAAGCATTCCACGGCGCACTCCGGAAGCTCCTGGCCTGATTGCCGCGGCGCGGAGAGCATCGCGCTGCTTTTCCTGCAGGAAGCTGGGGACGACGCGGTGAAGTTGTGGAAAGAAAAGGCCGCGCTGGCAGCCAAGGACGTGGGTGGAAATCCTTCTGATGATGCCTAGTCTTTGATCTTGTCGACGATCTCGCGCAGTTTTTTGATGCGCTCCTGGTACTCGGCGTCGTCGATCCCCTCGTGAAGTTTTCTGTGACACCAAGCGCAGAGCCAAATCACATACAGCGGCTGGTGATAATCTGGGTGATGCATTTGGCTGTCTTCGCTGCCGCACACTCGGCAGGGTTCTTGGATCAAGTGACCGCGGCGCTTGTAGACGCCGGCGTATGAACGGGCTCGATCGCGGAACCGCTCTTCCTCGGTCATCGGGTGATGCCGGCGCCATTCGCGCATATAGGCTGCTTGGCAAGCATTGCAGTACCCCTTGTCGAGGTTTTGTTTATTGCCACCACAGTGTGGGCAAACGGTTGAGCGTCTCATTCACAGATAATAACATTTTGTCTCCGTAAAAGAAAACGGGAAACTTTACGGAGACAGCAAAACGGCCCCCGGAGGACAAGTCACAGGGGCCGTCTGCTGCACGCCGGGGGAGAGGACTAGTAACCCCTAGCGGAGAGTTTACCGACGAGCGTCGGTCAGAATCCGAATTCCGTTCAGAAGATCTACCGTGCTGACCTCCTGCCCGCAAGCGTTGCCAAGGATCGCCTTGATCTCGGCCATCGAGAGCACCACCTCGACGATGTTGGTGGCGTCCGCCTTGTGAGCCGCGGCCTCGATCGCCTGGGACGTCAGGTCGGTCGGCGAGTCAGCTTGACGCCAGCGGATGAGTTCCTCGGAAAAAACCGAGGCCGGCACGCCTGGCCGCAAGGTGGCCTTCACTGCGGCCGGCGGCACGCCCTCGCGCAGCAGGTGGTTGAGCTCAATCCGATCCGCTGGCCAATCCTTGGACGGTGCCGGCGGAGTTCCCCCCTTGCGGCGCGCCCAGGAGGCTTTCATGGCAGCGGACATGTTCCGGCGTTTCCAGGCCTTTTTCATGGAAATTGATATCTTGGTTTTCTTAAGCACATTGGTCTCCTTTGGTTAGTGGATGGTACGGTAATGAATGGTCATGGGCCGCACTGGGGGCAAGGCGTCAGCAGGATGTAGGCGGCGGTGACCAGCCAGGCACCGACGGCCAGGACGGCCAGTTGGATCAGGAACTCCCTCATTGGTTTGGCTCATTGTAAGTCGAGTAACTCAGCAGCACGAAGGCGACGAACAGGAGCCCAATCCCGCCGATGGGGGCGAAGATCATCCCAAGCGCGCCGAGGATCGCCGCCAGAGCGGCAAGTCGGATCAGGAACTTCCTCATTTCGGCACCACGGCAGCCGGCCACGCCGGGTATTGCATCGTCCGGCGCGCCTCGCTGATCTCGAGAGCTCGGGCATGGCTGCACGCGTTGCACCAGGTGCGGCGATCACTGGGGCGGAACGTGATCTGCTCCCCCTTCACGATCTCGTGACCACAGCCGGCGCGGGTGGCGTAGCCGGACTCAATCCAGTTCGGCCGGTCGTAGTTCGCGCCCCGGGTCACTGGCCCACCTCGTACGCCAAGCAGCCGCACTCCGGGCACTCGCCGGCGGGGACTTCGCCGCCCGGATCGAGCCTGATCGAGAGGTCGGGGACGTCCTCGAGTTGGCAGCCCAGCTTGGAAGTCGGCCCGGTCCAGGTGCAGTTGTCGCACCGGCAGAGCGGATCGTCGGGGGCGGGTTTGAAACGCGTGGCCATGGCTAGCGGCCCTCCGCGAAGTGAACGTCGGCCTTGGGATCGACGCGGGTTTCTTCCTGATGGTGGTCGCGCGCCCGGGCGAGCAGGTGATCGAAGTCCCATCCCTGCGCGTCGCACAGGTGCAGAATGTCGGCCAGAAGGTCCTGCAGGTTGGTTTCGTCCTCGCCTGAGTCGCCGTTGCCCTCGTTGACGAAGGTCGACAGGGCCGAATGGGCAAGGAGCGCCCGGTCATTGTTGGTGATGTCCCCGGTGCCGGTGGTTGACTCCCGGACAGCTTGGTCCTCGAACGCCTGAGCCTCATCCCACCGGGTGATGAAGTCTTCGAGATATTCGATCTGCTTGGGTGTGGCCGTCTCGCGCACGGACATCAGCAATTCATCAGCGCTGATCTGCCGCATTGCGTTGGCGTTGCACCAATTTTGGAACTCGGTGCTAAGTTCTGTCGTGGTTGCCATAGTTCTTGTCCTCTATGAGTTAACGATGGGTCAGTGTAGGCACGACGTTACACAACCGTCAAACGAATTCTTCGGCCCATACGCGCTTGGAACGGTCGAGTTCTTCGGCCTTGATATCCTCGGCCTTGACGTGATCGAGAGCTGCCTTCCGCGTGCGGAACGTTTTCACGACCGCGCCGGCGTAGGTCACGGCGTGTTTTTTCTTGTCCGCGGTGCGCGCGACGCCCCAGCGCCAGAGTCTAGCTGGCATTGACGACTCGATCGCAGTGCGCGCGGATCGCCTCGATCGCCGCGGCTCGAGTGGGCCAGGTCTGGCTCGAGCAGCCGGATTTGTCGTAAGGGCCGGCGCCCCACTGGAAGCCGCGGCACAAAACGATCCAGGTGCCGTCGACCGCCGGCACGACCTGGAAGAGGGGCGTCATGCCCTTGGGGCCGACGGTGTAGACGGAGATATCCATGGATCTTGTCCTCGCTGGTTCACTGGTCCTCATCAGGGCGCACGGTTTCCCATGCGCCCCTATGAAGGTCAGTCCTTCAGCGTGTAGCCGTGCGCTTCTGCGTAGGCTTCCACCGCATCCGGGACAGTCAAACCGGACAAGAGCCTGAACTCCCGGTATTGGCTGGCCTTCATTTTCGAGAACGAGTCGGGCGTCATGGCGGCAAGGTTCACCGTGCCGCCGCCCTTGGCTATCACCTTGGGCGATTGCCAGAACTTCAGTTTCCGGTCGCCCTTCTTAATGCCGAGCCACCAGAACGTATTGGCGTCGCTGACCTTGGGCGCAAGGAACTCGGTCAGGCGTTTGCGCGACGTGGTGACGCGACTGAAAACCATTTCGAGCATCAGTTGCCGCTGCGTCACGGTGATCAGCAGCCCTTCGAAGTCATCGCGCGATAGATCAGCGATCATCTCCTTGGTGATATCCAAGAAGTCGCAGCCATCGTCGCCGCCCATCGCCGCGCGGCACTTGTCCCAGACGTCGCCGTCGGTCTCGGGATTGTAGCCCTTGGCGTAGCAAACAAGTTGACGGTCAGGGCGGTTCGGCAACGGTGCCGGAATGCCGGGCTTGCCGTTGCTCATGATGTAGACGCCGTCATCCTTCACGAGCCACAGTGCCGCCTTGGCGGTTTTCTGGCCGAAGGTTTTGTTATGCTCCGGCGCGTTCCAAGCGTGGAGCATCAGTTGCCGGGAGAGTGCTGCCTCGAATTTTAGTTTGGCCATAGTCTTGTCCTCATTGGCTGTTGGTGTTTGCGCGTTGAACAGTATAGCGCCGCGCCTACACAAAGCAAGCGCGGCGCTAGGGCTGTTAAACCCGCTTCAATTCGGCGTACTGCGTCGGCTCTGCGTCGGCTACGCTGACGACATTGTCCTTGACGATGAGCAGCCACTTGTCGTTGGACTCCTCGCCTTGTGCCTCAATCTCGCCGTCGCAGGTGTGACCCTGCAGGAACGGCAGCGCCACCTTGGCCTTGGGGCTGGGGCCGATGAAGTGTTCGATGATGTACTTCATCCACTCCGGGGCGTTGTAGAACTTCTCGCCGCCGTCCCATTCGATGGCCGATCCGTCATCAGTCGGCACCCATTGGCACCAAAGACCGGGCTGTCCGTCGGGCGGTGAATTGCAATCGGTAACACCCTCAGGGCCTTGGCCGAAGTCGCCGGAGCGATCGACAAAGTAGGGGCCTTGCGTCGACTGAACCCGGCGCGACTGGGCGAACTTTTTCAGATAGGCGATTTCCTCCGCGTTGAGCGCAGGAACGACGGCGACGGAACCGGAAAAATCTGTGGTGTATCCCATAGTCTTGTCCTCTTGTGGGTTGATAGTGTGGAAAGTATACGCCGCACACTACACGGCGTCAACGGAGCGCTTTAGCGATTAACTCTTTAATTGTAATGTCCGGCTCATATCCCAACTCATACGGATATTCAGAATAGCCGCCGGGGTTTGCATGGTGCGAATGCAAATGGGCTTGCGCCTTTTCGCT
>CAISIV010000270.1 GCA_903885555.1 uncultured Hyphomicrobiales bacterium | reverse complement strand
GTGCCCGGCTTTCGCCCGGTTTATATGGCGAATAAACGACGCTTGGCCAAGTACTCAGGCTGGGGCCGTGATAAAATGCCGGATACGGGCGAATCGCCGGACCGCCGCAAATAGACGGAGAACCTTGATGTCCTGCATACGCCTTGCGGCGCCGCTCGTCCTTGCGCTGGCTTTCGCCGGCGGACCGGCCGGAGCCACGGCTCTCGCCCAGAACGCCACACCGCCGTCGGCTACGATTCCCGGCGCGGCCGCGCCGTCGCCGCTGCAACCCGGCGACGCCTTTGGCGAGACGGTGATGCTGCCGGAGCGCACCGTCATCTATCTCAAAGGCCACACCAATTGGGACACGGCCTACGACACGCTGGTCGACGCCTTCAAATCGCTCAACGAGTACTTTGCCAAACAGGGGCTCAAAGCCAGTGGGCCGGCGATGACGATCTACACCCAGACCGACGACACCGGCTTCTCGTTCCAGGCCGCGCTGCCGGTCGCGCAGGCGCCTGCCGAACCGCCAAAGGGCGATATCGCGCTGGGAACGGCGCCGTCCGGCAAGACGTTGAAGTTCGTGCACCGCGGCGCCTATGACGCGATGGATTCGACTTACGAGGCGATCACCAATTATCTCGACGACAAGGGCCTCGAGGCCAAGGACCTCTTCATCGAGGAATACACGTCCGATCCGGTGACGACTCCGCAGGACAAATTGGTCGTCAACGTCTTCGTGCCGGTGAAGTGATGAAAAGCCTCCGCGTGATTGCTTTCGCTTTGGCTGTCACGGCGTTGGTCGCTCCGGCTCAGGCCGCCGACCGCTTCGTGACCGTCACCGGCGAAGCTTCGGTCAATGCCGCGCCCGATCTCGCGGTGATCCGCGTCGGCGTCGCCAGCAATGCCAAGACCGCGCGCGAAGCCAGCGATGCCAATGCCCGGCAAATGACGGACGTCATCGCCGCGATCAAGGCCGCGGGGATTGCCGACCGCGACATCCAAACGTCCCGGCTGGCGCTGCAGGCGCAATACGATTCAAGCAAACCGGGCCTTTCCAAGCTGGTCGGCTTCCAGCTGAGCAATCAGATCACCATGCAGATCCGCGACATCGGCAATTTGCCGGCGCTGCTCGACCGCGTCATCGCGGCCGGCGCCAACGAAATGTCGGGCATGGAATTCGTCGTCTCGGAGCAATCCAAGCTGCTCGACAAGGCCCGGACCGAAGCCATCGCCGACGCCCGCCGCAAGGCCGAACTTTACGCGCAGGCCGCAGGCGCCAGACTGGGCGCCGTGGCCTCGATCAGCGAGGAAGGCGCCGCCCCGCCCGCCTATCCGATGCAGGCGATGCGCGCCGCCGGCGTGCCCATCGCACCCGGCGAAAAGACGCTGCGGGTGACGGTGTCGGTCAGTTACGAGCTAACCCATTGATTTATTAGGTCTATACTGGCCTTGACTTGAGCCCTGCCCAACCCTAGGTTCCCGCCACTTCTCACATCGAGATGTGAAGACCAATCCGCCGCCCGGCCCTTGAGACCGGAGGCCCCCGCCCGACAGCGCAATGCG
>CAISIV010000269.1 GCA_903885555.1 uncultured Hyphomicrobiales bacterium | reverse complement strand
TCGCGCTTGTCGTGCATCTTCTTACCCTTGCCGAGCGCGATCTCGATCTTGGCCCTGCCCTGCTCGTTGAAATAAAGCTTGAGCGGCACCAGGGTCATGCCTTCGCGCTCGATCGCGGCCGCGAATTTATTGATCTGGCGCTGGTGCAGCAGCAGCTTGCGTGGCCGTTTCGGCGCGTGATTGTAGCGATGGGCCTGAAGGTATTCGGGGATATTGGAGTTGATCAGCCAGATCGCACCTTCACGGGCGTCGGCGTAGGATTCGCCGATCGTCGCCTTGCCGAGCCGGAGCGACTTCACTTCGCTGCCGGTCAGCACGATGCCGGCCTCGACGACTTCGCCGATCTCGTAATTGAACCGCGCCTTGCGGTTTTCAGCGACGGACTTGAAGCGGGGTTTAGGGGCCATGGCGGCAATCGATCAAATAGCGGGGCTTCGGTCAACACACGCCACAGACACGTGAATCGGTACAAAAATGGGGCTTACAAGGACGCTCGTTTGGGCACTCCCTTGACGCCGTGTCCAGCGCTACCACAAGATCGTTACGAAGACGCGCCCGCTCAAGAGGCGCGCATGGGGAGGTCTTATGCGGAACACGTCTTTTGTTCTCGCCGCAGCGCTGTTGTCGTCTGTGTCCACCGCCTGGAGTCAGGCCGCGCCGCCCAATTTCCCCGACGGACCGGGCAAAGACGTCGTGGTCGCGACCTGCGGCGGCTGCCACGACATCAATCGTCTGCGTGCGGGCTATTCCCCCGCCGGCTGGAACATGATCCAGCACATGATGCAGAACATGGCCGCCCCGGTCGCGCCGGAGGACTGGCCGGTCGTCATCAGCTATCTGATGAAAAACTTCCCCGAGCGGCAGCGTCCACCGGCGGCCATCGTTGCCGGTCCGGCGCAGGCCAGTATCAAGCTGTGGGACGTACCCACCATCGGCTCGCGCCCGCACGACCCGCTCGCCACCAAAGATGGCGCGATCTGGTGGTCGGGGCAATTGTCCAACAAACTCGGCCGCGTCGATCCCAAAACCGGCACCATCCGCGAATACACTCTGAAGTCGCCGCATAGCGGGCCGCATGGCCTGGTCGAGGACAGAGACGGCAATATCTGGTTCACCGGCAATGTCGGCGGCTTTATCGGCAAGCTCGATCCCAAGACCGGTATCACCACCGAATACGCCATGCCGGACCCGGCGGCGAAAGATCCGCATACTCTGATCTTCGATCATGACGGCATGCTGTGGTTCACCGTGCAGCAGGCCAATATGGTCGGCCGGCTCGATCCCAAATCCGGCGAAGTGAAGCTCGTCACCTCGCCGACGCCGAAGTCGCGGCCCTACGGTATGGCCGTGAATTCCAAAAACGTCGTGCACTTCGTCGAGTTCGGCGCCAACAAGATCGCCACCATCGACAAGAACATGGCGATCAAGGAATACACTCTGCCCGATCCGGGCGCGCGTCCGCGGCGCATCGCGATCTCGCCGGACGACATGATCTGGTACACCGATTTTCCGCGCGGCTTCCTCGGCCGCCTCGATCCGGCGACCGGCAAGGTCACCGAATGGCAATCACCGAGCGGACCGAAGTCGGAGCCCTACGGGATCGTCTTCACGCGCGGCGCGCTCTGGTACAACGAGTCCTTCGCCAAGCCGAACACCATCGTGCGTTTCGACCCGAAGGCCGAAACCTTCCAGACTTGGGCGATCCCAGGCGGCGGCGACATCGTGCGCAACATGGACGTGATGCCGAACGGCAACCCGGTGACGGCCAACAGCCTCGCCAATCAGGTCGGCATGGTGGAGATCAAATAAAGCTCGGGATCAGGGCTTCTTCAGCAGGTCGCGGATTTCCGTCAGCAGTATTTCCTGCTTCGTTGGTTCCGGCACCTTTGCAGCTTCCTTGGCGATCAGGCGGCTCAGCGCCCGAATGACCAGAAACAGCACAAAAGCGATGATAATGAAGTTAAGCGTGACGGTGAGAAAGCTACCGTAAGCCAATACGGCACCTTGCTTTTTCGCCTCTAGAAGGCTGGTCGCCGTAACCTTGGACGACAGCGGCAGGAAGTAGTTCGAGAAATCGAGACCGCCGGTGATCGCGCCGATCAACGGCATGATGATGTCACTCACCATCGAGGCGACGATGGCGCCGAAGGCCGCGCCGATGATCACGCCGACGGCGAGATCGACCACGTTGCCGCGCAATGCGAATTTTTTGAACTCAGCAAGCATGACCTGAGGCCCCTTCTAAAACAGACGCGCTAGTTGATCAGCCCGGCATGCACCATGGCATCGCGCACGATCGCCTTGGACTTGTCGGACAAGGTCACCATCGGCAGCCGGACGTCATCCGAGATCTTGCCCAGCAAGGACAGTGCGTACTTCGCCGGCGACGGATTAGTCTCGACGAACAGATGCTGGTGCAGCGGCATCAGCTTGTCCTGCAGCTTGAGGGCCGCGGCATAGTCGCCCTTCAGACAGGCGGCCTGGAATTCGGCGCAGAGCCGCGGGGCGACATTGGATGTGACGGAAATGCAACCGTGGCCGCCATGCGCCATGAAGCCGAGGCAGGTGCCATCCTCACCCGACAGCTGGTTGAAATCCGGACCGAGAACCTCACGCTGTTGCGATACCCGCACCATGTTGGCGGTGGCATCCTTCACGCCGGCAATGTTCTTGAGCTCGAAGAGACGCTTCATGGTGTCGACCGACATGTCGATCACCGAGCGCGGCGGAATGTTGTAGATGATGATCGGAATACCGATGGCGTCGTTGATCGCCTTGAAGTGCTGGTACATGCCTTCCTGGGTCGGCTTGTTGTAATACGGCGTCACGATCAGTACGGCATCGGCACCCGCCTTTTCGGCGTGCTGCGACAGCTCGACCGCTTCCCGTGTCGAGTTCGAGCCGGAGCCCGCGATCACCGGCACGCGGCCCTTGGCCTGGTCGATGCACCACTCGACGACCCGCTTATGCTCCTCGTGCGACAGCGTCGGGCTCTCACCGGTGGTGCCGACCGGCACCAAGCCGTTGGTGCCCTCGCTGATCTGCCATTCGACCAGATCGCGGAACGCCTTTTCGTCCAGCCCGCCGTTTTTGAACGGCGTGACCAGCGCGGTGAAGGATCCTCGAAAGCTGGTCTTGGCGGTCATGGGCTGGCTCCAAACAATTGAAGGCCCATCAATATCGGGTCACCGTCACCGTTAAAAGCCCTCCGCGCCGATGCATCCATGAATTGGCGGAATGGTTCAGCGGTAAGGGATTGCCCCGCTTTTGCCCCGGTCCTGCGCTAGGACGTCACAGCGGATTTAGGGGTATCCCTTCGTCAACCAAATTGGCCTAATGCGGTTCTGAGGCCTTGAGTCGGCTTCAGAAATCGCCAAGAGATAGCCTCGTGATATCCGCGCAAGGGATTGAATGTACGGAACTTTTCGGACCCGCCTGGGTCTAGGCCTTGGGCTTGCTGCCGCTGGCGCTTTGAGCGCCCAGACAGCCATGGCCGCGGCCCAAAAAGTTCCATTGCCGCGCCCGCGCCCCGCCATCCAGGGGGCGGCGAAGACGGCGGCCAAAACCGATCCCAAGGCTGCCGTGCAGGCCGCCAAAGAGATCCTGAAGCCGTCGACGGCCAAAAGCG
>CAISIV010000268.1 GCA_903885555.1 uncultured Hyphomicrobiales bacterium | reverse complement strand
GTCGCCGACCGCATGCGCTTCTCGGCGTTCTTGCTGTTCTGCGTGTTCTGGCTGCTGCTGGTCTATGTGCCGATCGCGCATTGGGTATGGGGCGGCGGTTTCCTCGGCGCCTTTGGCGTCGTCGATTTCGCCGGCGGACTTGTCGTGCACGTCAATGCCGGCGTCGCCGGACTGGTCGCCGCTTACGTGATCGGCTCACGCCGCGGCTATGGCAGCGAAAATCTTTCGCCGCACGATTTGACTCTGGCCGTCATCGGAACCGGCCTGCTGTGGGTCGGCTGGTTCGGCTTCAACGGCGGTTCGGCGCTCGGCGCCAATTCGCGCGCGGCCATGGCCATCGTCTCGACGCATCTCGCGGCCTGCGCCGGCGCTTTCACCTGGATGGCGCTCGAATGGTATCTGCGCGGCAAGCCGTCGGTGCTCGGCATGATCTCCGGCGCCGTTGCCGGTCTCGGCACGATCACGCCGGCGTCCGGCTTTGTCATGCCGATGCAAGCCGTGCTGATCGGACTCATCGCCGGCTCGGTCTGCTTCTGGGCCTGCACCTGGCTGAAGACCAAACTCGGCTACGACGATTCTCTCGACGTGTTCGGCGTGCACGGCGTCGGCGGACTGACCGGAAGTCTGCTCGCCGGCGTTTTGGCGACCGGCGCGCTGTCGGCGACGGCGGAAATGCCCGGCGGCATCTCCGGCCTGCTCGAGGGCAATCCGCAACTGCTCTGGGCCCAGTGTTACGGCGTCGCCGTGACCGCCCTGTGGTCCGGCGCGGTCACTTACGCCATCTTGAAGGTCATCAGTATCTTTGTACCGCTGCGCGTCCGGCAGGAGGACGAAGTGATGGGTTTGGATGTCAGCCAGCACGGCGAAGCGCTCCAATAGCTAACGAAAACTTTCCGCGCCGGGGCTGTTTCGGCGCGGAATGAATCATTTTCACGCATATGACTATATTTTGTGCAGGCCGCTTAAGCCTTGGCGCTACTTTGGGCTTATGCCGTTGGTGGTATTTGGGTCATCAACCCGTCCAACCGGTTTCCGCCATTAAATCAAATGGATAGACCGCCTGCGGCCAACTGGCACGGCGTTTGATTCTATCAGTGCGGTCATGCCTGCGAAGCAAGCTTCGGGGGCCCGGCTCAGTGAAACCGCCCGCACTGCGTAACGTAAAACGGGCTCTCAAGCGGGGATCGAATCCATGAAAATCGTCATGGCCATCATTAAGCCCTTCAAGCTCGACGAGGTCCGCGATGCGCTGACCTCCATCGGCGTGCAGGGTCTGACCGTTACCGAAGTAAAGGGTTACGGACGTCAAAAGGGTCACACGGAAATCTACCGTGGGGCTGAATATGCGGTGAGCTTCCTCCCGAAGATCAAGGTGGAAGTCGCGGTTGCCTCTACGCAGGTCGACAAGGTCGTCGGCGCCATCACCGGCGCCGCCAAGACCGGTCAAATCGGCGACGGCAAAATCTTCGTCTTCGGTTTGGATCACGCCGTGCGCATCCGCACCGGCGAGACCGACGCCGCGGCGCTGTAGTCATCCGCACAAACAATACGGACAGGAGTTAGACCATGACGTTGAAGAAACCCTCCCGTGCGGGACTCTTGGCACTCGCCTTGGGAATTCTGCTCGGCCTCTTCTTGAGCGTGGCGTCGTTCGACGCTTCATTCGCTCAAGCCCCCGCTACGCCGCCTGCCGCTGCCGCTCCGGCCGCTGCACCTGCACCTGCTGCGCCGCCTCCGGCTTGCGACGCTGCTGCCAAGCCCCCGGTCCTCAGCGCCTGTAAGACCGACTCGGGCGACACCGCCTGGATGCTCACCTCGACCGCTCTCGTGCTCATGATGACCATTCCGGGTCTCGGACTGTTCTACGGCGGCATGGTGCGCAAGAAGAACGTGCTCGCCACGGTCATGCAGAGCTTCGCCATCACGTGTATCGTGACGGTGCTGTGGATGGTCGTTGGCTACTCGCTCGCCTTCACCGATGGCAGCATGAACGCCTATCTGGGCAGTTTCGATAAACTGCTGCTGGCCGGCGTCGGCACAGCGACGGTGACGGTCAACGCTCTTGCCGCGACCATCCCGGAGACGGTGTTCATCACGTTCCAGATGACCTTCGCCATCATCACTCCGGCGCTGATCGCCGGTGCTTTCGCCGAACGCATGAAGTTCTCGGCGATGTGCTGGTTCATGGCGCTGTGGCTGCTGCTGGTCTACTGCCCGATCGCTCACTGGGTATGGGGCGGCGGCTTCCTCGGCTCGGCTGGCGTGCTCGACTTCGCCGGTGGCACGGTCGTGCATATCAACGCCGGTGTCGCGGGTCTCGTCTGCGCCATCATCCTCGGCAAGCGTAAGGGTTACGGCACCACGTCGATGGCGCCGCATAACCTGACCTGGTCGTTCGTCGGCGCTTCGCTGCTGTGGGTCGGCTGGTTCGGCTTCAACGCCGGTTCGGCCGTTGCCGCCAGCCCGCTTGCGGGTGCTGCGATGATCAACACTCAGGTTGCGACCGCCGCTGCGGCTCTCGCCTGGATGTTCGCCGAATGGATGATCGCGAAGAAGCCGAGCGTTCTCGGCATCATCTCCGGCGCGGTTGCCGGTCTCGTCGCGATCACTCCCGCTTCGGGCTTCGTCAATCCGACGGGCGCGCTGATCATCGGCATCGTCGCCGGTGTCGCTTGTTACTTCGCGGCCGTCCACGTGAAGAAGATGTTCGGTTACGACGACTCGCTCGATGCCTTCGGCGTCCACGGCGTCGGCGGCATCATCGGTGCGATCTTGACCGGTGTGTTCGCTGACGTTGCGGTCAACGAGCTCGGCAAAGACGCCAGCGTCATGACCCAGGTCTACGGCGTCGCGGTCACCCTGGTTTACACCGCGGTTGCCACGGCCATCATCCTCCTGGTCATCAAGGCCATCATCGGCCTGCGTCCGACAGACCAGGGCGAAGAAGAAGGTCTCGACATCACGCTGCACGGCGAAACCGTTCAGTAGGATCTCCACCGCGCATGGCCTTAACGGCCATGCGCACTGAGCTAACGGTTGGGGCGGAAACCCGGCACTGTCCCTCCCGTTGAGGCCCTCGGTTCGCAAGAGCCGGGGGCCTCTCTTATTTTGGGGGGCCTTTTGCCTGTCGGGAGCGATGCCGAAGCCCCAAATTCCGGGATAAACAGCCCCCGGGACCCCGATGG
>CAISIV010000267.1 GCA_903885555.1 uncultured Hyphomicrobiales bacterium | reverse complement strand
CGGCCCCTCAGGTTCGGGCAAATCGACCCTGCTGATGGTGATGGCGGGCCTGGAACGGTCCGACACCGGAACGGTGTCGGTGGCGGGCGAGACCCTCAACGAACTCGACGAAGACGCGCTCGCCAGGTTTCGCGGCCGCAATGTCGGCATCGTCTTTCAATCTTTTCACCTGATCCCGACCATGACGGCGCTGGAAAACGTTGCCGTGCCTCTGGAATTGGCCGGCGTGGCCGACGCCCAGGAGCGCGCACGACTGGAACTGAACTCCGTCGGACTGGGACAACGTCTCGATCACTATCCGGCGCAATTGTCGGGCGGCGAGCAGCAGCGTGTCGCGGTCGCCCGCGCGCTCGCGCCCAATCCGGCAATTCTGGTCGCCGACGAGCCGACCGGAAATCTCGACGAGGAGACCGGCCAGCAGATCATCGAATTGCTGTTTGCCGGCCACCGCAAGCACGGCACCACGCTGGTTCTGGTCACGCATGATGCCTCGCTCGCCGCGCGCTGCGGGCGCACGGTGCGGTTACGGTCCGGACACATCGAGACAGCGCCATGAGCGTTGCGACAGCCGCGCAATCGCAAAACGAACGCTGGCTGCCGTTGCGCTACGCCTTGCGCGAATTGCGCGGCGGCTTGAGCGGATTCTACGTTTTCATTTCCTGTATCGCACTCGGCTCGATGGCGATCGCCGGCGTCGGTTCGCTGGCCGCCAGCCTTGGCGGCGGACTGGCGCGCGAAGGGCAAGCCATTCTTGGCGGCGACATCGCGTTCTCGCTGATCCAGCGCGAAGCCGTGCCGAACGAACGCGCTTTCCTCGAGAGCAAAGGCAAGTTGTCGGTCGCTGCGACGCTGCGCGCCATGGCGCGGGGCGCGGACGGAAAGGCAACGCTGGTCGAGATGAAAGCGGTCGACGGCGCTTATCCGCTGTTTGGTGAGGCCAAGCTCGATCCCGTCTTTCCGCTAGCCGATATTTTGGCGCAACGGGACGGCGCGTTCGGCGCCGCCGCCGATCCGGCGCTCCTTGCACGGCTCGACATCAAACCCGGCGCGCCTCTCACCATCGGCAGCGCCACGATAGAAATTCGCGCAGCACTCACGAGTGAGCCGGATAAGCTTGCGGGCGGCATCGGCTTCGGCCCGCGCCTGCTGGTGAGTGAAGACGCGCTGCGCGCAACCGGCCTGCTGCAGCCCGGCAGTCTGGTGCGCTGGATCTACCGGCTGCGCCTGCCGCAAGGCACCGACGAAGCGACCGTTGCCGTGACGGCCGATGCGCGCAAGCAGTTGCCGGAAGCCGGCTGGGAAATCCGCAATCGCAAGAACGCCTCGCCACAGCTCGAGCGCAACGTCGATCGCTTCACGCAATTCCTCACCATCGTCGGACTGACCGCGCTGCTGGTCGGCGGCGTTGGCGTTGGCAATGCGGTGAAAAGCCATCTCGACCGCCGCCGCGAAGTGATCGCCACGCTGAAAGCCCTTGGCGCATCGGGGCGGCGTGTTTTCGCGGTCTATCTGACCCAAGTGCTGCTGCTGGCGCTGGCCGGCGGCCTGATCGGCGTGGCGTTCGGCGCGGTTCTGCCGTTCGTCGTTTCCTGGACCTTCGGCGCCATCATTCCGCTGCCGCTCGTGCCCGCAGTGCATCCGGGCGAACTTTTCCTGGCGCTGATCTACGGCCTGCTGACCGCGCTGGCCTTTGCGCTGTGGCCGCTCGGCCGCGCCCATGACGTACCGGTCGGCGCGCTGTTTCGTGACGCCGTGGCGAGCCAGCCGCAACGGCCCCGCACCAGCTACGTTCTGCTCACCGCGGCCGCCGTGGCCGCGCTGGCCGCGGTGGCCGTGCTACTGGCCTATGACCGCCGCGTCGCCATCATCTATGTCGGCGTCGCCGCGCTGGTCTTCGTGCTGCTGCGCTTTGTCGCCACCCTGCTGATGTTCATCGCGCGTCACGCGCCGCGCGCGCGCTCGACGGTGTTGCGCATGGCGATTGCCAATATCCACCGGCCGAGCGCGTTGACGCCGACCATCGTGCTGTCGCTGGGCTTGGGCATTGCGCTGCTGGTGACCGTGATCGAGATCGACGGCAATTTGCGCAATCAATTCGCCGCCGAACTACCGGCCAAGGCGCCGTCGTTCTATTTTCTCGACATCCCGTCCGACCAGGCCGAACAATTCGGGCAATTCGTCCGCGACAAGGCGCCGGGCGCAGCACTTGAAGAAGTCCCGATGCTGCGCGGCCGCATCGTTTCGGCCAACGGCATTCCCGCCGAGAATCTCAAGCCGAAAGACGACGCCGCCTGGGTGCTGCAAAGCGACCGCGGCATTACCTATGGCACCGAGATTCCCGCCGGTTCGCGTCTGGTCGAAGGCGAATGGTGGGGCCGCGATTACAACGGCCCGCCGCTGGTGTCGTTCGAAAAGAAGATCGCCGATGGTCTTGGCATCAAGCTCGGCGACCCGATCGTGGTCAACGTGCTCGGCCGCAACATCACCGCCACCATCTCGAACATGCGGACGGTCGATTGGCAGAGCCTCGGCATCAATTTCGTGATGGTGTTTTCACCGAACGCCTTCCGCGGCGCGCCGCACACGCATCTGGCCTCGCTCACCTACGGCCAGCCGAGCACGCCGGCGCAGGAAGGCGCCATCATCTGCACCGTCGCCGACACGTTCCCGATGGTGACGACGCTGCGCGTCAAGGAAGCGCTCGAAGCGGTCGGCTCGATCATCGGCAACCTGGTGCTGGGCATTCGCGGCGCCAGCGCCATCACGCTGCTCGCGGCTGCGCTGGTGCTCGGCGGCGCGCTCGCCGCGGGCCACCGTCACAAGGTCTATGACGCGGTGATCCTCAAGACGCTGGGTGCGACACGGCTGCGGCTGCTGACCGCCTACACCATCGAATACCTGTTGCTCGGCGCCGCCACCGCGGTATTCGGCGTGCTGGCCGGCTCGGTCGCCGGCTGGCTGATCGTCACCGAACTGATGCATCTGAAATTCGTCTGGCTGCCGCTGCCCGCTTTGGCGGCGTCGCTAGCAGCGTTGATCGTTACAGTCGCACTCGGTTTGGCCGGTACTTTCAGAGCATTGGGCCAGAAACCCGCGCCGATCCTGCGCAACCTCTAGCCACGCGGCATTCCGCCGCGTACCGGCATAACCCCGGTCTGGAGCCTGTTTTTGGCCGTAAAAACGCCGCCGAATGGCGTTAACTCTTTGCAATGAAGCATGGTCACGGCGCCGCCATATCTGGCGCCGACACTGATTGCACACTACATTTGAGGCACACGAGCGCGACGGCTGCCGCCGGCGCGCGTGACGTGACCGGCAAACGGCCGGGACTTAGAGAGGAAACTTCGATGTCGGACTACGACCGTAATGTCGCTGCTCGCGGCTTCGGCACCGCGACCACCGCCGCGATCGATGCTGGCCTGCGCGCCTACATGATCCGCATCTACAATTACATGGCCGCCGGCGTTGCACTCACCGGCGTCACCGCCTGGCTCACCTACAACGCCGCCGTCGTCACCGACGTCAGCGGCAAGATCACCGGCCTGACCTCGTTCGGCCAGGCGATCTTCAGCGGCCCGCTGACCATCGTGCTGTTTCTCGGCACGCTCGGGATCGTTTTCTTCCTGAGCTTCCGGATCGACAAGCTGCAAGCCGGCACGGCGATGGCGCTGTTCATGCTCTACGCCGGCCTGCTCGGCCTGATGCTGTCGTCGGTGTTCCTGTCTTACACAGGCGCGTCGATCACCCGCACCTTCTTCATCTCGGCGGCATCGTTCGGCGCCTTGAGCCTGTACGGCTACACCACGCAGCGCGATCTTTCTCCGATCGGCTCGTTCCTGATCATGGGCCTGTTCGGTCTCATGATTGCGATGCTCGTCAATCTCTTCCTGAAGAGCAGCGGGCTCGACTTCGCCATCTCGGCGATCGGCGTGCTGATCTTCGCAGGCCTCACCGCCTGGGATACGCAGAAGATCAAGCAGATGTACGACTCGAACGATGACGGTACCGTTTCCGGCCGCAAGGCGGTGATGGGCGCCCTCACGCTCTATCTCGACTTCATCAACCTGTTCCTGTTCATGCTGCGCTTTCTCGGCGACCGCCGCTAAAGCCTCCTGACAGGTTCGAAAGTTCGACGCCCCGGCCAAAAGCCGGGGCGTTTTGATTCTGGAGCGACCATTTAGTAGACCCTCATGGTGAGGAGCCGCGAAGCGGCGTCTCGAACCATGAAGGGCACATATGGGCCTTCATCCTTCGAGACGCATTGCTTCGCAATGCTCCTCAGGATGAGGATCGATGAAGATACGCCCCGTCAAAAGCTCAGATATTGCGGCCATTACCCGCATCTATGCCGATGCGGTGACGCACGGCACGGCGTCGTTCGAACTCGAGCCGCCAAATGAAGCGGAAATGGCGCGCCGCATGGGCGACCTCACCGCAAAGGGCTTTCCCTACATCGTCGCCGAGACCGGCGGCGAACTCGCCGGCTACGCCTATGTCGGCCCGTTCCGAACGCGGCCGGCTTACCGGCTCACCGTCGAGAATTCAGTGTACGTCGCGCCGAATGCGCAACGCCGCGGCGTCGGCCGCGCTTTGCTCGCCGCTCTGATCGAAGCCTCGGAAAAAGCCGGTCATCGCCAGATGATCGCGGTCATCGGCGACTCGACTCAGCAGCAGGCCTCGATCGGCCTGCATGCCGATGCCGGTTTCAAACATATCGGGATTTTGCCGGATACCGGCTTCAAGCACGGCCGCTGGCTCGACACCGTGCTGATGCAGCGCTCGATCGGCGCGGGCGGAACGACAAAGCCGTAAGGCACCTGTCCCGGGCGCAGCGCAGTGTGAAACGATGCGCTGCAGAACCGGGACCGTCACAGCTTCAATGTTTGGTAAGGCCCCGGATCTGCGTCGCACCACTACGCTGCGCTTCGTGCTGCGCCGCGTCCGGGGAAGGAAACCTAGTTTCCGACCAGCGCCAGCGACGACTTGTCGATCGAGCGCAGCACGCGATCGAGTTCGTGGCCGCGGCGCACGATGAGCCCGGTGGCCGAGATCACGCTGTAGACGCCCTGCTTGCGCGCCAGTTTGGGATCTTTCTCGATGCGATAGAGCGGCACTTCGGAGGCGCGACGGAACACCGAGAACACCGCGCGGTCTTTGAGAAAATCGATGGCGTAGTCGCGCCACTCGCCGGCGGCGACCTTGCGTCCGTACAAATCGAAAATGCGATTGAGCTCGCGGCGGCTGAACGTGACTTGATTCGGAATTGGCGGGGAAGCGGTGCTGCTGCGCGCCGGGGCGCCGCCCCCGAAGGGCTGGCTTGGATCGACATCGCCGGAACTAAACGACATGCGGCGCCTCCTTTGCTTGCAAACCGATGATCGCGCCGGGACCCGCCCGCCGCAAGAGTTTCCTCTGGGCACTCAAGCGGTTGATCCGGGCACGAAATGGCTTTGAAACGGGCAAAACGGCTCGGAATTCGATCACGAACTCGTCAATTGGTCCCACAATAACGCCCTATTTCGGTCAATCGAGGGTCACGCTAAGGCGGGATAACAGCACCGTTGCCTCAAGGCCCGGTCCGGTT
>CAISIV010000266.1 GCA_903885555.1 uncultured Hyphomicrobiales bacterium | reverse complement strand
GTATTCGCCCATGGTGCAGCCGGTAAACGGCGCCAGAACCTGCATCGGCGCCGGATCGGAGGCGGTGGCGGCGATGACGATCGAATTTTCCAACGCGCCCTGCTCTTCGAGCACTTTCACGAACTGGGCAACGGTCGAACGCTTCTGGCCGATGGCGACGTAAACGCAGTACAGCTTCTGCGATTCCGGCGCGCCGGCGCCGTTGAGCGGCTTCTGATTGAGGATGGTGTCGAGCGCGATCGCGGTCTTGCCGGTCTGACGATCGCCGATGATCAATTCGCGCTGGCCGCGGCCGATCGGGATCAAAGCGTCGATCGACTTGAGGCCCGTCGCCATCGGCTCGTTCACCGACTTGCGCGGGATGATGCCGGGCGCCTTGACGTCGACGCGCATACGCTTGTCGGCCTTGATCGGGCCCTTGCCATCGATCGGATTGCCGAGCGCATCGACAACGCGGCCGAGCAGGCCCTTGCCGACCGGCGTATCGACGATGGAGCCGGTCCGCTTGACGGTCTGGCCTTCCATGATCTCGCGGTCGTTGCCGAAGATCACGATGCCGACGTTGTCGGTTTCGAGGTTGAGCGCCATGCCGCGGACGCCGTTTTCGAACTCGACCATTTCGCCCGCCTGGACGTTGTCGAGACCGTAAACGCGGGCGATGCCGTCGCCGACGGACAACACCTGACCGACTTCAGAGACTTCGGCTTCCTGACCGAAATTCTTGATCTGGTCTTTCAGAATGGCGGAAATTTCTGCGGCGCGGATATCCATCAGCGTGCCTCTTTCATCGCGAACTTGATTGAATTGAGTTTGGTGCGGAGTGAACTATCGACCATGCGGCTACCGACCTTGACGATCAGCCCGCCGATGATGGTCGGGTCGATCTTGACGTCGAGGTCCATGTCCTTGCCGCCGGTAACGGAGGTGAGCGCGCTTTTCAGCGCCTCGAGATTGGCGTCGCTGAGCTTCTCGGCGACGGTGACCTGCGCGCTGACTTCGCCTTTGTGCTTGGCGACCAGCGCGCGATAGCCGCTGATGATGTTGCGCAGCGCGAACAGGCGGCGATTGGTGATGACGACGCGGATGAAATCGGCAGCCAGACCCTTGATGCCGGCCTTATCGAGAATGGCCGAGACGGCCTTCAACTGCTCATCGACGCCGAACACGGGGCTGCGAACCAGCCGGTTCAGATCGGCGCTTTCGCCGATCAGGGCGTCGAACGTCTCGAGATCTTTCTTGACGGAATCGGTGGATTTTTCCTCGAGCGCGAGCTCGAAAAGCGCACCAGCGTACCGGCCAGCCATTCCAGAAATAATCGGGTCTTTATCTGCCACTTTGACGCCCGTGTTCGATACTTCACTCGCTAGCTGCAAGCCGCCGCAATGGCAGCGCAACCCATTGGAATTCTTAAAGGAATTCCGGTTTCCAGAGGCGTCCCGAAAGCCTTCGAAAACCCCCGCAAAATCGAGGGCTAGCTAACACGGCGGCAATCGCGGTGCAACATGCGTAGTCTAATGAAAGCGCGTGCGGGTAGCGAATTTGCATCGGTGCAATACCTCGCCAGCCGTGACCGCCCGCTATAGGTTGCGGCGCGACGAAACGGGCCCATAGGCCTCGCGTCGATCAAGAAGAAGAACATCGACCGGGACCGACGACAGAATGTCGCAGTTTGAAGCCCATGCCAGTGTCGCCGGCAAAGCCAAGGTGCTCGTCCTGTTTCTCGCTTTGGCCTGGGGCCTGAGCTGGATCGCCGTGGCCGTGGCGTTACGGGAGTTGAGCCCGTGGAGCCTGCGTTTCATGGGTTGCAGCCTCGGCGCTGCGACCTTGTTTGCGGCGGCCATTTTGTCAGGCCACAGCCTCAAGGTGCCGCGCGGCGAAGCCAAGCACATCATGGTGGCCGGTTTCTGCAACGTCGCTTTGTTTCAGATTTTATCCAGTTTCGCCCAGATGAGCGGCGCAACCTCGCGCGCCATCATTATCACCTACTCGATGCCGATCTGGGCGACGATCCTGAGCTGGCTGTTGCTCGGCGAGCGTCTGGACCGCATCCGCGGCCTGGCCTTTGCGCTCTGCGTCGCGGGTCTGGCAATTCTGGTGTACCCGCTATTCACCGACGGCTTTCCGCCCACGGTCTATTATTCGCTGACCTGCGCCGTCGGCTGGGCCTTCGCCACCGTCTACATGAAATGGATGAAGGTCACCGTCGAACCGCTGGCCAATGCGGCCTGGCAGCTGTTGTTCGGCTTTCTCTTCATCGCGGTCGGTGCCTTCGTGTTCGAGGGCCTGCCGCATATCTGGCCGCTACAAGGCCAGACCATCCTGGCAGTGCTGTTCATCGGCCTTTTCGGCGTTGGCCTGGCCCACTTTCTGTGGTGGGCCATTGTCGGGCGGCTGCCGACCACCACCGCCTCGATCGGCGCCCTGCTGGTTCCGGTGATCGGGGTAACGGCCTCGGCGCTGTTTCTGCACGAGCGCCTGTCGATTCCCGACATTATTGGCTTCGTCCTCATCTTCGTGGCGGCCGCCTGTGTGCTGCTGCAGCCGGGCACCCGTCGGCCGGAACCCCGCGCCTAAGGGCAATCCCGGAGTTGTGTTGACGGCGGTGTCCTGAAACCATGGATTTCACCCACCTCGAAGCCATGCACCAAATTATGCCGTCAAAGCCGGGCTTTTACGCGCAGTTCACGCCCAAGCTCGTGACTGTATTTCGCGAGGGCTATGGCTGGCGCGATCTGCGCGCCGACGCGGTCGCGGGCCTCACCGTGGCCGTGGTCGCGCTGCCGCTGTCGATGGGCATTGCCATTGCGTCCGGCGTGTCGCCCGAGCGTGGCATCTACACCGCCATCGCCGGCGGCTTTATCGTTTCGCTTCTGGGCGGCAGTCGTTTCCAGATTGGCGGACCGGCCGGCGCCTTCATCGGCATCGTCGCCGGCGTCGTGGCACGCCATGGCTATGATGGCCTGGCGCTCGCCACCGCGATGTCCGGCCTGATTCTCTTTGCTGCGGCGCTGCTGCGGGCCGGCACCTACGTCAAATACATCCCGCATCCGGTGATCGTCGGCTTCTCCGCCGGTATCGCCGTGATCATCGCGGCAAGCCAGATCGGCGAACTGCTTGGACTGACGCTCGCGCACGAACCGCCGGACCTGCTTCCCAAGCTCGCAGCGTTGAGCCAAGCCTTGCCGACATTGCAATGGCAGACGGTGCTGCTCGGCGCGTTTTCCGTTGCGACGATTCTGATCGTCCGCAAAATAAATCCCATCTTGCCGGCCTTTCTGATCGCCATCGCCACAGCGACCGCGATCAGCTTTCTGCTGCACCTTGACGTTGCAACGGTCGCTTCGCGCTTTGGCGAAGTGCCGCGCTCGCTGCCGGCGCCATCTTTCCCCGTGTTGAGCATCGAGCGGCTTCAAGCTTTGTTGCCCGACGCCATCGCCATGGCGGTGCTCGGCGCCATCGAGTCCCTGCTGTCGGCGATCGTCGCCGACAAAATGGGCGACGCGCGTCACCGTTCCAATGGCGAGCTCGGCGCGCAAGGTCTTGCCAATATCGTCTCCGTCGCATTCGGCGGCTTCTGCGTCACCGGCACCATCGCCCGCACGGCGACCAACGTGCGCTCCGGCGCGCGCGGACCAGTGGCCGGCATGCTGCACAGCATCTATCTGCTGGTGTTTCTGTTCGTCGCGGCGCCGCTGGTCGGCTTCATTCCGCTCTCGGCCCTGGCTGCGATGTTGATTGTCGTTTCCTGGAATATGGTCGAGCGCGCCGAGATCGCGGCCTTGCTGCGCGGCAAAGGCGACGACCTGCACGCCGGCGCGGCGATCCTGCTCGCCACATTCTTGCTGACGATCTTTATCAATCTGCTGGTGGGCATTGCCGTCGGCGCGGCATTGGGCGTGCTGTTCTATTATCTGCGGCGGCGGCGCAGCGCCGTCTAGAAAAAGCTCTGCGGATCGATATCGACCTCGAGCTTCACATTGCCCTTCGGCTTTGGCGCAGCCGACAGCCAGTCGCGCAGATAGCCCGACAGATCGAAGGCGCGCGGCGCTTTCACCAGAATGCGGAAACGGTGGCGGCCACGCACCACCGCGACCGGCGCCTCGGCCGGACCGAGCACGCGCACGCCCTCGTCTTTCGGCGCGATCGATACCAGCCCCCGGCCATACGACTCGGCAGAGTGACGCTCATTGGCGGTGATGACGAGGCTGGCGAGCCGTCCGAACGGCGGATAATGCGTGCGCTCACGCAATTCGATTTCGCTCGAATAGAATGCTTCGCGATCGCCGAGGATCAACGCCTTCATCACCGGATGGTCCGGCTGATGCGTCTGCAGAAAGCCGTAGCCGCGGCCCTCCTCACGGCCGGCGCGGCCGACCACCTGATGCAGCAATTGAAACGTCCGCTCCGCCGCGCGCGGATCGCCATTGCCGAGACCCAAGTCCGCATCGACGATGCCGACGAGATTGAGCTTGGGAAAATGATGGCCCTTGGCGACGAGCTGCGTACCGATGACGATATCGAACTTGCCCGCCGCGACGTCGTCGAGTTCCTGCCGCAGCCGCTCCATCGATTCGACGAGATCGCTCGACAGCACCAGAATGCGTTTGTCGGGGAACAGTTCGGCCGCTTCCTGCTCCAGCCGCTCGACGCCCGGCCCGACCGCGGCGAAACTTTCGGTGGCGTGGCAGTTCGGGCATTCGTTCGGCGTGCCGCAGTTGAAGCCGCAATGGTGGCACACCAGCCGTTTCTTGAAGCGATGATCGACCAGCCAGGCATCGCAATTCGGACACTGCATGCGGAAGCCGCAGGCGCGGCACAACGTCAGCGGCGCATAGCCGCGGCGGTTGAGAAACAGCAGCGCCTGCTCGCCGCGCTCCAGCGAGTTCTGCACCGCTTCGGCAAGCTTGGGCGAAATAAAGCGTCCGCGCGGCGGGCCTTCGCGCCGCATGTCGATGGCTTCGATCGACGGCAGATGCGCGCCGCCAAAACGCTCCGGCAGATGAATACGCTTGTAACGGCCGCGCCGCGCATTGACTTCCGACTCGACCGACGGCGTGGCGGAAGCCAGCAGCACCGGGATTTTTGCAATACGGCCGCGCACCACCGCCATGTCGCGCGCGTGATAATGCGCGCCTTCTTCTTGCTTGTAAGCCGGGTCGTGCTCTTCATCGACAATGATCAAGCCGAGATCGGCATAGGGAAGAAACAGTGCCGAGCGCGCGCCGACGACGACCTGGATTTCGTTGGCGGCAACGCCGGCCCAGGTGCGCGCGCGCAAGCGAGGCGACAATTGCGAATGCCATTCCGCCGGCCGCACGCCGAAGCGCGCGGTGAAACGGTCGAGCGATTGCCCGGTCAGCGCGATTTCGGGCATCAGGATCAGCGTCTGCCGGCCGCGCCGGATATTCTCGGCGACGCCTTCGAAATAAACTTCCGTCTTGCCGGAGCCGGTCACGCCATCGAGCAGCGTCACGGTATAGCCGCCCTGGTCGACGGTGGTGCGCAACGCGTCGCCTGCCGCCAACTGACCGAGCGAGAATTCCGGCTTGCGGAAATCCGGATCGGGCGGCTGCATGATCTTCTCGGGCGGCAGCACGATGGTTTCGAGCGCGCCTTCGTCGATCAGCCCATCTATGACTCCCGCGCTGACGCCCGCTTCTTTTGCGGCGTCGCCTTTGGCACGCACCAGACCGTCGGCAAACACATGCAGCACACGAGCGCGCGCCGGCGTCATGCGGGCGGGCGCAGATCCTGCAAGCCGCACGCCGACACGTTCGCGGCCAGGACCGAGATGCTCGCCCATGCGCAATGCCATGCGCAACACCATGCCGCGCGACGACAAGGTGTAGTTCGACACCCAGTCAACGAAGCCGCGCAGTTCGTCTTTCAGCGGCGGCACGTCGTGCTTGGCGACGATGTCCTTCATGCGGTTATGGAAGCGTGGATTGGGACTGTCGTTCTCGGCCCAGACCACGCCGGTGGTCTCGCCGCGCGCGCCAAGCGGCACGGTCACCACGTCGCCCGGCGCCAGTTCCAGTCCCTCCGGCACCCGGTAGGAATAGGTCTGGTCGAGCGCCACCGGCACCAGAACATCGACAACGCGTGTAGCCATAGGGGTAGGTCTGTCCGATTCCGGCCGTTTAAGGAAGGGTAAGGAAGGGGTGCCAGATTGCCGGCCATGAGCGCCCCCGCCACAAGCCCCGACGTGACCGCCGAAATCGGCCGCTGGCTGGGCTATCTCGGCGCCGAGCGGCGCATGTCCGAAAAAACCCTG